>CALACD010000412.1 GCA_937890445.1 uncultured Acidimicrobiia bacterium
GCTCCCAACGCCTCGGCCGTCAGAGCATCGGCCTGACTGGCGAGGTCCCGGTTCACTGGGGCACCGTCGATCGGCAGCCACCAGCCGACCGACGTTGCGTCATCGGTCATCCACACCTCCCCGTTGGGAAAGGCACGAGTCTGGAGACTGACTCGGATCAAGGTCCGCAGACGACCCTGACGATCGTCGTCCGGCACGGCCCACCGGTCCCACTCGTCGTCGCCGTAGGCCGCGACCAGCGTGTCCAAGACCGGGCCCAGATCGGCCAGCGATGCTCGCCGGACCCCGAACGGGCGCTCGTCCACTAGGGCGAGACGGCTTCGGCCGTCCCGGAGTCGATACGAAGATTGGTGCCCGTGATCGACGCAGCCTGATTGCTGCACACGTAGGTCACCAGATCGGCCACCTCGCCGGTTTCGGCCGGGCGACCCGTGAGCGTGCTCATCCCGAACACTTCCTCCATCGGCCGACCCCGTAGCCGTTCCATCACCTCGGCGGTGGCAATGATCCCTGGACTCACGAGATTGACGGTGACTCCGGTGTCGGCCAATTCCTTGGCCAGGCTGACGGTGATGGCCGGCAACGCCCCCTTTGCCGCGTAGTACTGGGGCCGTTGTGCAGCAGGACGGACCGATCCGACGGTGCCGAGCAACACGATCCGCCCCCAACCCTGCCCGGTCAACAGCGGCATGGCGGCCCGGGCCACTCGAACCGCAGACATCACGTTCCTGTTGTAGGAGTCGAACCAGTCGTCGTCCGATGCGGTTGCCCACCGTCCGCCTTCGGCCAACCCGTAGTTGCAGACCACGATGTCGAGGTCGGTTCCGACCGCGGCCATCAACCGGTCGACGCCCTCGTCGGTCAAGAGGTCGCCCACGACCCCGGTGGCCCGGCCGGGTGCCGCCGAGGCGTTGATGTCGGCAACCACGGCGTCGGGCTGACCGGGTTCGAAGCCATGGACCAGCACGTCCACGCCCTCGGCGGCCAGCGACGCTGCGATGGCGGCGCCGGTCCCCCGGTAGCTTCCGGTGACCAGGGCGGTGCGTCCTGCGATTCCGAGATCCATGGGTCAGACGCAGGTGTTGGTCATGGTGCCGATGCCCTCGATCGTGGACACGATCACATCGCCGGGCTGCAGGTAGATCTTCTTCGGACCGCCGACGCCCTCGGGCGTTCCGGAGAAGATGATGTCGCCGGGGGCCAACGTCATGATCGAGGAGAGGTAGGCGATCAGATCGGCGACGCTGAAGATCATGTTCCTGGTGTTGTCTGCCTGCCGCTGCTCGCCGTTGATGGTGCAGCCGAGATCGATCTGGGTCGGATCAGCGAACTGATCGACCGACACCACGACCGGACCGATCGGCCCGTAGGTGTCGCGCGACTTCCCGAGCGCGAACTGCGGTGGCTTGGCTGCGAACTGGAGACGACGATCGGAGACATCCTGGCCGCAGGTGAGTCCGGCGACGTGATCCCAGGCCTGGTCGGCGGGGATGTCGCGGCCGCCTTGGCCGATCACGACGACCAGCTCGACCTCGTAGTCGCCGGTCTCGGTGCGGAGTTCCACGTCACTGTCGGGACCGGTGATGCAGCTCGGGAACTTGGTGAAGACCAACGGCACCGTGGGCAGCTCCAGTCCGGCTTCGTCGGCGTGCGTCTGGTAGTTCAGTCCGATGGCCAGACAGTTGCGGGGACTCGGCACGGGAGGACCGAATGACACCTCGGCGACGGAGCCGTCGGGCTCGAGGTCCTTCAGCCCGGCGGCCACGTCGTGCAGTGCTGCGTGAGCGGCGATGGCTGCCATCGAATCCGGGCCCAGGGCTCGGCCACTGGCCCGTTCGAGGTCGTACCAGCTGTCGCCCTCTACCAGTGCAGCCCGCTCATTGATGTTCGCCAATCGAAATGCCATGGCTGGATGGTTGTCGCTCTGGGCCGTCTGGGCAAAACCGGTCCGAGGCCGTCGACCCATCGCCCGGGTGGCGCGGCCTGCGGCTCGGTCCGGGTCTGCCTGTCGAGGGCTCGCCGCAGTGGCCGCCGACGTCCTCGAAACGGGGCCGCGAGAAGGCGGCTGCCTGCTTGACCGCGAGCCTGTCGCCCGAGGGGATCTCACCGTTGGTGGCGAGCTGACCCCAGAAGTACAGTCGCCGTCATGACGACTCGCAGCTACGACTGGATTGGCCATCACGCCCGTACTCGACCGACCGCTACGGCGATGGTCGATCTCGGCACCGATCGATCTTTCACGTGGGCCGAGATGGACGAACGCACCATGCGCCTCGCCAATGCCCTCACCCACGAGTTCGGCATCGGTCACCGGGACCGGGTAGCGGTGCTGGCCAACAACAACACCAACTTCTTCGAGGTGCAGTTCGCATGCTGGAAGCTGGGTGCCGTCTTCGTGCCCCTCAATTGGCGACTGGCCATCCCCGAACTGGAGTACATCGTCGGGGACTGCAGCCCCAAGGTGATCATCTTCGACGATGACTTCGTCGACGCTGCCGAGCAGCTCTCGAAGCTGTGCGACATCGAGCATCGCATCAGCTGGGGCCTCAACGAACCGACCGACGGAAGCATCGCGTCCTACGAGGACGTCCTGGCCGCGGCCGTACCCGAGGTCGACCTCCATCCGTCGACCCACGACGAGCTGCTGACCATCATGTACACCTCGGGGACGACGGGTCGGCCCAAGGGCGCCGAGATCACCCAGGGCATGACCTTCTGGAACGCCGTGAACTGTGTCGAGTTCTACAACTGTGGACCCCGCATGAAGAACCTTGCGTTCCTGCCACTGTTCCACACCGGTGGACTCAACGTATTCGCCAACCCCGCCTTCCACTTCGGCGGCATCAATGTGGTGATGAAGTCGTTCGACCCCGCCGGGTGTCTCCGGTTGTTGACCGACCCCGAACTGGCCATCACCCACTTCATCGGAGTTCCCGCCAACTACCTGTTCATGAGTCAGGTGCCGGCGTTCGAATCGTCGAGCTTTCCCACCATCGTGGCCGCCTCCGTCGGCGGATCTCCCACCCCCGTGCCCCTGATCGAGACCTGGGCGGCCAAAGGGCTACCGCTTCAGCAGGCCTACGGGATGACCGAAACGAGCCCTCTGGTCCTGGCGTTGAAACCCGAGGACTGCTCGGTGAAGATCGGCTCGGCCGGCATGCCGGCCATGCACACCGAGGTGCGGATCGTCGACGACGAGGGCAACGACGTTGCCGACGACGAGATGGGCGAACTGTGGGTGCGGGGGCCCAACATCACACCCGGCTACTGGAATCGTCCCGATGCGACGGCCGACTCGTTCCACGATGGGTTCCTGGCGACCGGCGACGCGGCTCGCCGGGACTCCGATGGCTTCTACTACATCGTCGACCGGTGGAAGGACATGTACATCTCGGGTGGCGAGAACGTCTACCCGGCCGAGGTCGAGAGCGTCATCTACCAGCTGCCCGAGGTCGGCGAGGTGGCCGTCATCGGAGTCCCCGACGACAAATGGGTCGAGGTCGGCCGAGCGCTGGTGGTGCTGAAGGAGGGGCGGTCGCTCGACGAGGCAACGGTCATCAACCATTGCCGGGAGAACCTGGCCCGGTTCAAGGTGCCCCAGTCGGTGGTCTTCATCGATGAGATTCCCCACAACGCAACCGGCAAGGTACTCAAGCGCGAGCTGCGCGACAGCCACGGCGCAGTCTGACCCATCGGGTTGCGCCGTGCAGTCCGCTGCGCCGTACAGTCCGCTGCGCCGTGCAGTCCGCTGCGCCGTGCAGTCCTCAGCCGATGGCGGAGCGTTCCGGACAATAGGAGGCGCCGTCCTCGAACCGCTGCACCCATCGCTCTTCGGCGGCCCCATCGCCGAATCGCGGTTGCCACGGCCCGTCGATCACGGTCGCGCCCTCGATGCGAAGCGTCCCGGGTTCGATGTCGTCGGGCACGATCTGGAACAGGTCGGGGTCGGATGTGGCCACCACGCGCACCTGATCCAGATCGGTGGGAGCCGGTCCGGCCAACCTCTCTCCCGTCACGTCGTACGCCGATCCGCCCTCGGTGGTGGTGAAGAGTTCGGACGATGCGCACCACTCGATGCGTTCCCGCCGCCGATCGCCGGCAAGGAACGCCCAGACGTCGTCGCCGTCACGAACCACGACGACGGCGATGCCGTCGATGACGACCGGTGTCACGCCGGACTCGATACGAATGGGGGCCTCGGGAGGTGGCGAAGACGAGAACGACAGGAAAGCGAGACCGGCACCCCCGAAGGCAACGAGTCCGAACAACGCCACCATCCATCGAGCCATGCTTCATCGTGTCGCGCATTCCTCCCGGCAGCAACGCCCCGGGACAGGTCGGCACCCTGCCCCCGGCACCCCCACAGATGCGCCGTCACCCACGGAGCTGCGCAGTCGCTGATGCAGGCTCGCAGTCATCGGGTCAGAACGCCACGAGCCTCGGTGACACGCACGGGACGCTCGACGGTGACTCGCAACACGGTCGGAAGGTCGACCGTGGCGCAGAGACCGGCCGGCACACACGTCACCGACAGATCGAACACGGTGGTGACCGCCAGGGTGTTGGTGGTGCCGGCTGGAGTGGCAGCCCGATAGATGTGGGAGCACGGGGCAGGGCTCGGCTGGCCGGGACGCCACGGCACTCCCTGGTCACAGTCGATCGTCGGGGAGCCATCATCGGGATCCCAACGGGTGGCAGCGGGTTCGGCCACGACCGTTGCCGACAGGCCCAGTTCGACCAAGGCAACCGTGGAGGTCTGCGGTTGCCATGCCGCGTCGGGGATCCAGAGCGGCACCTCCAGATTGGTCAGCAGCGGCGTGTCGAGTCCATCGGGTGCCGTGCCGGGAAACGGGGTCGGAAGCACCAGCCGGTTGACGGCCGTTCGCACCAGGATCTCGCCCACCTCGGGCACCGGGTCCCCGACCGGCCACACCACCACCTCGATCCCGTCGAGAGCCGGTGGGTTGCAGTAGAGGAAGGCGTGAGGAAGGTCATCACCGTCGAACGCTCCCGCCACGACATAGCGGCCCAGTGCCGCCTCGTGGACATCACGTCCGCTCATGGGACCGTGGAACGAGCACCCGGCAAACAGATCGGGCCCGACGGCTGCCGACTCCGTCGTGGCCGACAACCGAGTCTCCACCGACGACTCCGTCGCCGAAGCGTCGAAAGTTGTCTCGGTCCGATGTCCTGCATGCACCCCCGTCGCCTCGAACAACAAGCCCAGCGCACAAGTTACTACTGGGACAGTTCGCAGGTACCAGACTCGCCCGGTCCCTCGCCGACTACCTTCCATTTCCCTCGATCCAATCTAAGAACGGTTACGACCTCGGTAGCGGCCTGATCCGGCGCGACGA
>CALACD010000413.1 GCA_937890445.1 uncultured Acidimicrobiia bacterium
GGTCAGCGATGCGCCGTCGATCATGGCGATCTACAACCGAGAGGTTCTGTCGTCGACCGTCACCTTCGACCTGGTGCCCCGGACGCTCGACGAGCAGAGGGCCTACATCACGTCCCGATCCGGTGGGTTGTCTATCTTGGTCGTTGAAATCGATCACGGCTCGGGTCCGAAGGTCATCGGGTTCGGGAGTCTGAGCTTCTACCGGGACCGCCCAGGCTACCGAACTTCGGTCGAGGACTCGGTCTATGTCCATCGTGACCACCACGGTGCAGGGGTCGGTGATCTGCTGCTGGAGGGACTGATCGACCGAGCCGGCAACAACGGGTTCCATGCCATGTTCGCCCGAGTCATCGACGCAGCCGATGCCAGCATGGCCCTGCATCGCAAACATGGCTTCGAATTGGTTGGTATCGAGCGACAGGTCGGGCGAAAGTTCGGACAGTGGCGCGACGTCGCTCTGTTGCAGCTGCTTTTGAGCTGAAGCATCCGGACCCAAACTTGCCGGGCGGAACTCCGCCGAGGCTCGTGACAGTCCGCCGAGGCTCCTGGCAAACGGCGGCCCGTCGGCCGAAGCGAGCAGGTACACGTACCTGCTCGCACATGTACCTGCTGCAATTGTGTGGGCCGAGTAGGATTTGAACCTACGTAGGCGAAGCCGGCGGATTTACAGTCCGCTCCCTTTGACCACTCGGGCACCGACCCTGGGGTGGACGAGACTATCGGCAAACGCCCGATTTGCGCATCGATTCGCTACTTTCGTAGTCATGCCCAGCTTCGACGTTGTTTCCGAGATCGACATGCAAGAAATGCGCAACGCGGTGGACCAAGTCGGCCGCGAGATCGCCAACCGCTTCGACTTCAAGGACACCAACTCATCGATCAAGCTCGACGACAAGGCGATGACGATCGTTCTGGAGACGTCGAGCGAGGATCGCATGATTGCCCTGCGCCAGGTCTTGGAGGAGAAGTTGGTCAAACGCAGTGTCTCGCTGAAGACGCTGGACTTCGGCGATGTCGAAGAGGCATCGGGCGCACGGGCCCGCCTGCGCATCTCCTTGCGGGCCGGAATCGCCTCGGACATGGCAAAGAAGATCAACGTGCACATCAAGGACCTGAAGGTGAAGGGGGTGCAATCGTCGACTCAGGGAGACCAGGTGCGGGTGACGGGCAAGAAGCGCGATGATCTTCAGGCCATCATCGCCTCGCTGAAGGAGGCGGAGTTGGACCTACCGCTGCAATTCCAGAACTTCAGGGACTGAGTTCACCAAGTCCCGAGGCTAGAAGCCCCGGTCGTTCCATTCACCACTGCGAAGACGTCGGATACGTTCCTCGGCAGCCGGGTGAGTGGTGAACAGGTTGGCGAAGCTGCGCCGCTGGCTGAACAGCGGGTTCACGATGTAGTTGCTGGCCTGGGCCGGTTCGATGTGTGACGGCACCTGATGGGAGAAGCCGTTCAGTTTCTCGAGCGCGCGGGCCAGAGGCTCACCATCGCCGATCAGGCGAGCAGCCGTCCGGTCGGCTTCGTACTCGCGGCTTCGGCTGATCGCCATCTGTAGAACTCCGGCTGCCATCGGAGCCAGAAACGCCATGGCCAGAGCTCCCAGCGCATTACCTCCGTCTCGATCTCGGCCTCCGCCCCCGAACATGGCTCCCCACATTGCCATTCGGGCGACGTACGTGATGAACATTGCGATTGCCGCTGCGACCGAACCGATGAGAATGTCACGATTGCGAATGTGCGCCAATTCGTGTGCGAGCACCCCGCGGATCTCGTCCCAGGAAAGCGTACGCAACAGGCCCTCGGTGACGCACACCGCCGCATTCTCGGGATTTCGACCGGTGGCGAACGCGTTCGGTTGCTGCTCGGGCGAGACGTACAGCCGCGGCATCGGGAGTTCGGCCAACTGGGTGAGTTCACGCATGACAGCGTGGTACTGCGGCAACTGGGCCTCGGTGACCTCGACCGCTCGCGCTGACCGGATCGCGAGGGTGTCGCTCTTCCAATACGAGAACCCCGTGATACCGAAGGCGATCAGCAATCCGATGGTGAGGCCCGTAGAACCTCCGATGAGGCCCCCGGCCGCCATGACCAGGCCGCCCATGGCGCCGAGGAGTACTGCAGTCTTCAGACCGTTCTTCATGGTGCTGTCAACGATAGACCGATGCGGTCAGTTCCCGCCGTACCGGCGGTCAGCCGTGGTACCCGGAGTGAATGTACACACACGGGATTCCCAGCCTTGCGTACGCAGCCACGTTGCGAGCATCGTCGTCGAGAGCCAGCACTGGCTCGAGACCTCGCTGTCGCAGCTGCCATACGGCTGCCGTCTTCATCTCCGACGACCGGCGGAAATCGGCGTTCGATCTCATGATCAGCACATCCCACCGAACATCGTGCTCGGTCAGCCAACCCTGGGTCAACGTGGCGATCCACGCCGGCCGGGCCGTCACCAGCGCGATGACATGATCCTGACCGATCGTGTCGAGCAGCACGGCCTGCTGGGCCAGCAGCCCATCTCGACCCGCCGCTTCGAAGAAGGCGTCCCAATCACGCCATCGAGACGCAAGCAGGTGCTGGCGGTGTGTTGCATCTGCCAACACCCCGTCGATATCGACGCACAGCGTTGGGCCAGACAGCGTTGGGCCAGACAGCGTTGGGCCAGGTTCGACAGGCCAGAACCAGTCGGGTTCGGAGCTCATTGCCTTCGCTGGTCAGTCGTCGTCGTTCTCGGCTGCCCGGTTGGCGATCTCGGCGACGACGCCCGGGTCGGCCAGCGTCGTCGTATCCCCGAGCACCCGTCCGTCGGCCACGTCACGGAGCAGACGCCGCATGATCTTGCCCGACCGTGTCTTGGGCAGGTCCGGCACGATGATCACCGTCTTGGGTCGCGCAATTTTGCCGAGCTTGAGACCGACATGCTCACGGATCTCGTTGCCGAGGGCGTCTGATGCCTCGTGTGTGCCACGCAGGATGACGTAGCCCACGATGGCCTGACCGGTCAGTTCGTCGGTAGCACCGACGACGGCGGCCTCGGCCACGGCCGGGTGATCGACCAACGCCGACTCCACTTCGGTGGTGGAGATCCGGTGGCCAGAGACGTTCATGACGTCATCTACTCGCCCGAGGAGCCAGAGATAACCATCGGAGTCCAGCTTTGCTCCGTCGCCCGCGAAGTACTTGCCCTCGTAGGTTGACCAATAGGTGTCGCGATATCGCTCGGGGTCACCCCAGATTCCCCGCAGCATCGACGGCCAGGGCCGGGTGATGGTCAGATAGCCGCCGCCTACTTCGACCTTGTTGCCGGCATCATCGACCAGTTCGGCGAACACTCCGGGAATGGGGTGACACGCCGACCCCGGCTTGGTGGTGGTGACCCCGGGCAGAGGCGAGATCATGTGACCGCCGGTCTCGGTCTGCCACCAGGTGTCGACGATGGGACGGGACGATCCTCCGATGTGCTCGTGGTACCACATCCACGCCTCGGGGTTGATCGGTTCCCCCACGGTGCCCAAGACCCGAAGCGTCGACAGATCGTGTTTGGCAGGCTCTTGTGCTCCCCATTTCATGAACATGCGAATCGCTGTCGGCGCGGTATAGAGCTGGGTGACCCCGTAGCGCTCGACGATGTCCCACAAGCGATCCTTGCCCGGCGTGTCCGGTGTGCCCTCGTACATCACCGACGTCATTCCGTTGGTCAATGGCCCGTAGACGATGTAGCTGTGTCCGGTCACCCAGCCGATGTCGGCAGCACACCAGTAGACGTCGGTCTCGGGCTTGATGTCGAAGGTGTACTTGTGGGTGAAGGCGACCTGGGCGAGGTAGCCGCCCGTCGTGTGCATGATGCCCTTGGGTTTGGCTGTGGTCCCCGACGTGTAGAGCAGGTACAGAAGCTGCTCGGAGTCCATTGGCTCAGCCGGGCAATCCTCTGAGGCATTGGCCATGACGTCGTGCCACCAGAGATCCCGACCTTCGACCATGGCCGGAGCGGTGTCACATCGGTTGACCACGATCACCCGCTCTACCGACGGGGCGCCCGAGGCCAACGCCTCGTCGACCGTGGGTTTGAGGGCCGCTGCGGCACCCCGACGGTAACCGGCATCAGCAGTGACGATCAGCCGGGCCTCGGCGTCGACGCACCGGTCGACGATGGCGTCGGCCGAGAAGCCGCCGAAGATGACCGAGTGGGCCACGCCTATACGAGCGCACGCCAACATCGCGATGGGGAGCTCGAGGATCATTGGCATGTAGATGGCGACGCGATCGCCCTTCTCCAGACCCTGGTCCTTCAAGACGTTGGCGAACTTCTTCACCTCGGTGAGGAGTTCGGCATAGGTAATGGTCACCCGATCACCGGGCTCCCCTTCCCAGTGGTAAGCGACTTTGTCGCCCCTGCCAGCCTCGACGTGTCGATCGAGGCAGTTCTCGGTCACGTTCAACTGGCCACCGACGAACCACTTCGCAAACGGGAGTTCCCACTCGAGTGTGGTGTCGAAATCCTTGTGCCACGTCAACAGTTCCCGCGCCTGTCGAGCCCAGAATGCCTCGTAGTCGATCTCCGCCTCGTCGTAGAGGGCTCGATCATTGGCCAGCGCAGCTCCGGCAAAGGCCGGAGGCGGCGGAAAGCTGCGATCCTCGACCTCGAAGACTCCAATGGTCGGTTCTGACATCACGTTCCCCTACGAGCTCGACAACCTGCGAAGTCGCATCGTAGTTGCCAACAACGTCAGTGGCGAAGGCCGATCCCGACAGCAGACGGGTTCAGGGAAGGTCGAAGCGACTGCGCAGCGCGGCGATCATCAGGTCCAGCCCGGATTCGAAGAGCCCGTCAGCGACTGCTGTGCCTACCGCAGAAACGAACTCCTGCACCGATTCCTCGTCCAACAGTTCGGCCGGAACGGTATCGACACCGCGCTTGTGCTGTGTTGCACCCAGGGCCTCGGATGCATGACCGATCACGAACGACACACAGACGTGTAAGGACGTGTAGGCATCGACCGGACCAAGGCCCGCAGCTCGCAAGGCGAGGTATCCCCGATGAAGAGTCGAGAAGGTCTGGGGGGTCGAGGCGGCCCGGACCGGGAACAGGGCAACGGCTGACGGATGTGCCGACAGGACCGCGTGCAACGATCGCAAGCCGCTGCGAACCACGGACTCCCATTCGTCGGGTCCGTTGCTCTCGGGGATGTCGACGCGGGCGTAGAGGACATCCAGGACGGCGTCGAGCAGGTCCTCCTTGTTGGTGACGTAGTAATACAGTGACATGGCCTCGATGCCCAAGGCGGCGCCCAGTTTCCGCATGGAAAGCCCGCTGAGGCCGTCGCGATCGATGATGGCGACGGCCTCCTCGGCAATGCGCTCTCTACTCAGCTGTCCTCGATCAGCCAACGACACTGCAAGCGAATATAGCCGTCTTCCGGTTCTGGGCGCCTTGGGGGCAACCCGAGTGGCCGACCGCCCGGGCGGGTCGATTCCGGACCGGCTGGTGCAGGAGTCGATGGAGGGACGACTCCCACACGCAGCCGGCGAGACCGAGCGCGCCCGAAGGGTCTCGGTCTCGATCTCGGTCGAACAGCAATCGTCCGACTAGCGCTGTTCAACCCACCAGTTGCCCAGCAACTGACCACTCATCACGTGACGCATACGTTCCCTCCTCGCGTCTCGGTTCCATCTCGACTGGCTTTACCCCGCTCCCCCCTCGGTCGAAAGGCTAGTCGGCCGGACCCGGCTGCACCAGGGAGAGGACCCAGGACTGGAGGGGAACGGTCAGCTCCACTCGGCGACAAGCCAGTTCCCGAGAGCTCGTGGGTCGAGCAGGGCCGCGGCCTCGTTCAGACGGCTCCGCATCCGAAACGCCGCCACGTCGGGGCGTGCTGCGTGGGCCGTCCAATACTCTCGCCCCTGTTCGACCAGTACGTCGATCCCCCAACGAGACAAGAACTCCGCCTGACGCACCAGCCCATCGGGTGCAGGGAGTTGATCGAAGCCGACGTCGGTGGTGATGTCCCACGATCCGGGCTCACGATAGGGATCGTCACCTCGCTCATGAGCTCGATACGTGCGGAGCCAGCCACCTCGGCGAGCGAGGGTCTCCGTCGCCGGCTCGCCATAGTCGAACACCACGAGACGAGCCGCTCCTCCATCCAGCACGGACTCGACCCATCGAACGGCTCGATCATGAACAGGAATCCGCTGGCCGGGCTCGACCGAGAGCGCCTCGGCCCAGGCCGGCGCCTCGGTGTCCACCAGCTCCTCGGCCATCGCAACGACGTACACCTCGGACCATCCGCTGTCGGTCCGTTCCAGGACACGGAACGGCAGGTTGTCCAGCAACTCATTGGCAATGACCACGGAGCCCTCGAGCGATCCGAGCTGATCCGCTCCCGAGGCACCGTTGCGGTTCCGATCGGCGATGTCGATGCTGCGCAACTGCCACGCCGCAGCACATGCGGGCGCAGCCAGTTCGAGCGATCGTTGCAGGGTGCCCGGGCCGCTGCCGGCGTCGATCACCACATAGGGATCAGGACAGCCGAGCTCTCGCCACCAGGCGTCGAGAGCACGAGCAAGGACGGCCCCGAAGAGCGGTCCCACCTCAGGGCTGGTGATGAAGTCGCCACGTCGGCCAGCGACGCCTCGACCCGAGGCGTAGAAGCCCTGTTCAGGATCGTACAGACAGCGATCGACATAGGCATCGAACCGCAGGCGCTGCTCCAAGGTTCTCCTACGGCAGGGCGAGATCTGCGAGCTTGGTGATGTCGCTCAGCGGGCCGATCAACACGGATCCGGTGACGATCGTGACGAACACCGTCACACCCAGGGCTGCCTGCAACGAGGGCGGAATCGAAATCCGGGAGTGGTCGCCGTCGGGAGCCGGCATGAACCACATCTGCTTGAGAATGGCGAGATAGTAGAACGCAGCGAAGACCGAGTTGACGGCGGCAATGATCGCGAGGGAGACGCCGGCCCCGGAGCCTCCATCGGTCAGGACCCGGAAGATCTCGAACTTCGCATACCAGCCACCGACGGGTGGAATGCCGGCCAACGAGAACAGGAAGAGGGTCATGGCGACCGTGAGTCCGGGGGCATAGTTGAACAGACCCCCGTAACTGCTGATCTCGCCCGAACCCGTCTTGCGGGCGGCGATGATCACGACCGCGAAGGCGCCGAGATTCATCGCGGCGTAGATGACCAGGTAGGTCACGACAGCCGAAGTGGCTTGGCCGGGCCGATCGCCGAAGACGGCAAGGGGAGCAAGCATGTAGCCAGCTTGGGCGACGCCGGAATACGCCAACATGCGGACGATGTTGGTCTGGCGAATCGCGATCAGATTGCCCACCGTCATGGTTGCCGCTGCCAGCACCCACATGAGCGGCTCGACCACATCGGCCTGCCCTGGGAAGCCGATGATGACCACGTTGAGGAGCGCAACGAAACCAGCTGCCTTGGACGCCACAGCCAGGAACGCCGTCAGCGGGGTTGGTGCACCTTCGTAGGTGTCCGGTGCCCAGGTGTGGAAGGGGACCGCCGACACCTTGAATCCGAAACCGACCACCGTGAACACGATGGCGAGGGTGAAAATGGGCTTCGACTCGCCGATCGACAACGCGGCGGCGATGTCGGTGAGTTTGGTACTGGCCGCCATCCCGTACAGCAGCGACATGCCGTACAACAGAAGCGCCGAAGCGAAGACGCCCATCAGCATGTACTTGAGGCCAGCTTCGTTCGACTTGAGGTCACGCTTGCGCCATGCGGCCATCAGGTACGCAGGGATCGATACCAGTTCGATGGCGACGAAGATGCTGACCAAGTCGCGTGCCGATGTCATGACCAGCATGCCCAGCACCGACGCCGAGATCAGCTGGTAGTACTCACTGTCGTAGTAGTCGCCCTCGAGCATGTAGTTGGTCGACAACAGGACGATGACATAGCCGCTCAGCAGAAAGAGTCCCTTGAGAACGAGCGAGTAGTTGTCGACGACGTACGCACCGTCCCACATGACCCGTGGAAGATCGCCTTGCTGATTCCAGAGGGTGAGGACGGGAACGAACGCAGCAAGGAAGACGAGGCTGGTGAGGCTTGGAATGATCCGTCGGACCTTCTCGAGTCCGATGACGTCGACCACCGTGACCAGTGCACCTCCCGCCAGCAGCACCAATTCCGGGGCCACTGCATGCCAGTCGATGTGGGGTCGAACGAACGGCGTCTGTTCGATCTGGGCCAGAACCCCACCGAACGAACTGCCAAGTAGGTTGGCTCCGATCACGGGGTCCCTCCGGGCAGGAAGGCACTCACCGCAGGGTCGGTCAGGTTGAAGATGATGCCGGGTACGAAACCGAACAGGACGATCAGGATCAGAAGTGGGATCCACGCAATCCACTCGGTCAACACGACGTCGTGGATGTGCGGATCGTCCTCGAACTCTTCACTCGGCGTGCCGAAGGCGGTTCGCTGGAGGAGCCACAGAAGATAGGCGGCGGCGAGCACGGTTCCGATGGCGGCGATCACCATGTAGACCCGGAACAGCGTCTGGTTGATACCGGCGGCAGGTTCGTAGGCGGCCAGGATTGCAGGGAACTCGCCCCAGAAACCGGCCAGGCCGGGGAGTCCGAGCGAGGCCATCACACAGAAGCCGAGGATCCATCCCAGGTGCGGGGCCTGGACCAGCAATCCACCCAATCGCTTGATCTCCAGCGTGTGGTACCGCTCCTTGACCGATCCGGCGATGAAGAAGAGCATGCCCGTGATCAGTCCGTGGGCGACCATGCCGAAGATGGCCGCATTGATGCCGAAGTCGGTCATGGTGGCGATGCCGAGCATGACGTAACCCATGTGTGCGACCGACGAGAAGGCGATCAGTCGCTTCATGTCCGTCTGGGCCAGGCAACCCAGCGCGCCGTAGATGATGCCGGCCACGGCCAGGCCACCGATGATTGGAGCCCAGTCGATGGCGGCGTCGGGAAGAATCGGCAGCGCTATTCGCACGAAGCCGTACGTTCCGAGCTTGAGCAGTACTGCGGCCAGGATCACCGAACCTTGCGTCGGCGCCTGGGTGTGGGCATCGGGCAGCCAGGTGTGGAAGGGGAACATCGGAACCTTGATGCCGAAGCCCATGAACATGCCGCCGAAGATCAACCACTGTGTCTGGCTGCCGATGTCTCGGCTGGCGACCTCTTGGGCCAGTCCCTCCATGCTGAAGGTGGTCGAACCCGTCACCCAGTACAGGGCCAGGAAGCTGACCAACATGAGCGCCGAACCGAACAGGGTGAAGAGAAAGAACTTGATGGCGGCGTACAGCCGATTCTCGCCGCCCCAGACCCCGATCATGAAGTACATCGGCAGGAGAACGACTTCGAAGAAGACGAAGAACAGCACCAGATCCTGAGCGACGAAGCTGCCCAACATGCCGGTGTGAAGTACGAGGATGAGGATCAGGAACGCCTTGGCGTTGCCCGGTTCGGGGATGTGGTTCCAGCTGTAGATGATGACCAGCGGCACCACCAACAGCGTCAGTGCGATCAGTGGGGCAGAGATCCCATCGATGCCAACCAGGTAACGAGCGTTGACGATGTCGATCCAATTGCGGTCGACCACGTAGTGGAGGTCGCTCCAGGTCTCGCTTCCCAGGTTGTAGAAGTCGATCACCAACCAGAACCCGATGGCGGCCGTGATCAACGACGTGCCCAGCGCTATCGTCTTGTGGTTCTCCTCCTGCTCGCTGGGGAGCAGCATCATGATCACCGCCCCGACGAGGGGGACGAACACCATGAGCGTGATGCCCCAGTCCTGGAGAAATGCGTTTTCCATACCCTTGTTCCTCTACCTGTGTGCTGCTCGGCCTACCACTACACCGCGATGATGAACACTGCAGCCAACACCGTGGCTGCGCCGAACATCAACGACGCGTACTGGCGTACCCGGCCTGACTGGACCTTGCGAAGGATTTCACCCGATTGCGATGCGCCGAGTCCGGAACCGTTGACGGCTCCGTCGATTGCGCCCTGATCGATGTACTTGTAGATGAACCGGCCGGTCGCAGTGGTTCCGCTTCCCACCCGGTCGATGAATCCATCGAGAACGTTCTGATTGAACCAGTAGGCGGCCTGAGCCATCCATCCCTTGGTCGATCCAGCGATCGTGCCCGTGTACAGATGGTCGAGGTAGTACTTCTCGACCAAGAGGGTGTGTCCGGCACGGATGAATCGGTTCTTGGCCACGAAGCTGTCCGTGTAGTCGGTGGCCATGGCGTCCTTGGCATAGAGACGCTTGTAGTAGACGTAGACCAGAGTGGCCGCTCCGAGTGCCAGCAACGTGGCCACGATGGCCAGGCTGAAACTGGGTTTGCCGTGATCTATGACAGGGAAGGTCGCGATGCCGGCCGGTTCCACCATCTCCTCGAACCAGAGCCCGATTCTGCTGCCGAGAACAGGCAACACCTTGGGAACGTTCAAGAAGCCGGCGAAGACGGCGCCTACCGCCAGGATGATGAGCGGCACCGTGATCCGATTTCCGGACTCATGGGGGTGGGCGTGCCCTCGGTAACGTCCGAAGAACGTGAGCCAGATCACCCGGGTCATGTACGCCGCCGTCATGGCCGCGGTCAGCATGCCGAACAAGAACGGGAGGTAGTAAGTTCCGTTGCCTCCGGTTCCCGGCCAGACGCCGGCGCCGACCAGGATCTCGTCCTTGGACCAGAAACCGGCGAGCGGCGGAATGCCAGCCAGGGCACCGGAGGCAATGACGAAGGTCCAGAACGTCTTGGGCATGTACTGCTTGAGCCCACCCATATCGGCCTTCATGTCGAAGCTGTGGTGGCAGGCGTGGCTGACCGAACCGGCCCCCAGGAACAGGCAGGCCTTGAAGATGGCGTGGGTGAAGAGGTGGAACATGCCTGCGGTGTAGGCCCCGACGCCGAGGGCCAACACCATGTAACCGAGCTGCGACACGGTGGAGTAGGCCAGCACCTTCTTGATGTCGCGCTGCACGAAGGCCAACATGCCGCCGCCGACACACGTGATGCCGCCCACGAGAGCCAGTGGGTTGATCGTGCTTCCCTCGATATCGAAACCGACGTAGAAGACCGGGTAGAGCCGTCCGATCAGATAGACCCCAGCCACCACCATGGTGGCGGCGTGGATCAGGGCACTGACGGGGGTCGGTCCGGCCATGGCGTCGGGAAGCCAGGTGTGCAGGATGAACTGGCCTGATTTCGACATGACCGCCGCAAGAAGACACAACGCCGCCACCATCAGGGTGTTCTGACTGATGGCGCCCGTGACCGCAGCTTCGTTGATGGCTCGGATGTCGAAGGTTCGGCCGGCTGCGAAGTAGAGAATGATCATGCCGATGAGCAGACCGATGTCGCCGACACGGTTGGTCAAGAAGGCCTTGAGCGCCGCGTCCGAGTTCGGCTTGTCCTCCCACCAGTGCCCGATGAGTGCGAACGAGCAGACACCGACCAATTCCCAGCCGACGATCATCTGCAGCGTGCTGCTGGAGAGGACGAAGAACAGCATCGAGGCCGTGAACAGCGACAAGAAGGCGAAGTAATGCGTGTAGCGGCGATCACCGGCGACGTAGTCCGTCGAGAAGATGTGCACGAGCATCGAGATGAAGGTCACCACAACCAGGAGCATCACCGATTGACCATCGACCATGGTGCCGACCTGGATGTCCGAGCCTCCGCTTGCAGCAGAACCGCCGTTCTCGAACCATGTCACCTGCGTGACCACCGGACACGGCGAGACGTGCGGAGCCTCACCCTCCTCGACGAAACCGAGAGCGGCCGGAGCCAAGGACTCCTCATCGGAGTGACCATCGTCGGCGTGGTTGGCGTCGTCGGTCAGGCAACTCACCCCGATGCTCTTGCCGTGCTCATCATCGGCAGACGCTGCCGCCAACTCCGGATCCCCATCGACGAAGGCGAGCGCCTCGCCGCCGCTGTCGTGGGAGTCGGCAACATCGCCGACGTAGGCAATCCAGTTACCGGCGATCGCCAGGGCGAAAAGGAACGAGGCCATGATGGCTGGAATCCCGATCCAATGAGCCGGGATACTCAGCCGCTTGCTGAACAGGAGAATCGCCACGAACGAAGCCGCCATGATGGCCGGCACGATCCAGACGATCTCGAAGATGCCGGGAACGGCGACGGGCGATTCGGTGGCGAGGAGTGGAAGAAAGGTGGTCACGTGGATTCTCGATCAGCCCTGGAGCAGGTCGGCTTCGGACACGTCGATACTGCGTCGGTTGCGATAGATCAACAGCACGATGGCCAGACCCACGCCAACCTCAGCGGCGGCAACGGCGATGATGAACAGTGCAAAGACCTGACCGGCGATGTCCTGATTGAACGATCCGAAGGCCACAAGGTTGATGTTGACCGCGTTCAAGATCAACTCGATCGACATCAGCACGAGTACGCCGTTCTTCCGGGTCAGGACGCCGTACACACCGATACAGAAGAGGATGGCGGCCAAGAAGAGGAATTGGTTGAGAAACATGATTCGTCGCTAATCCCTTCGGGCGACAACAACAGCGCCGATGAGGGCGGCCAGCAGGAGCACGGAAATCGCTTCGAACGGGACGATGTAGATCCCGAAGATGCTGTCGGCGACAGCCTCGGTCCCTTGGGGCACACGGTTATCGGGCAACTTGGCGTCGGAGAAGGCCTCCCACAGGGAGTAGCCCATGACGGCGGCCAGCACGACAGAAATCAGCGCACCAATCCACTTCTGGTCATGATCGAGGTCCGTCTCGGAACCGATCTGGGCCCGGGTCAACATCACCCCGAACAACAACAACACCATGATGGCGCCGATGTAGACCAGGATCTGGGTGGCGGCCGCGAACTCGGCTCCGAGGATCACGTACACGGCCGCCACAGCGGCCAGAACGATGAGCAGATAGAGCGCGGCATGCACCACGTTGTCCGTGGTCACCATCTTCAGCGCCGCCAGGATCGACACTGCGGCAATGGCCAGGAAGAACGAGTTGGTCACCCACACTTCGGTGTTGGTCATCTCGGCGGCCAGGATGCCCAAGCTGGTCATCGTGGCACCTTCTTGATCTTGACCTCGGCGCCGCCCTCGTAGGGCTCGAAATCCGGAACCGTCTCCATCCACTGGCCGAGACGCGTCTTGTCGTGGAGGAGATCAGCGATCTTCGGTTCGGAGTACTCGTACTCCGGGCTCCAGAACAACGCCTCGAATGGGCAGACCTCGACGCAGATCCCGCAGTACATGCAGAGCCCGTAGTCGATGTCGAACCGATCGAGCTTGTTGACCTGGCGCGGCTTTCCACCGGCCCGGCGCGGCGGGGCCAGTTCCTTGTGGCCCTCGATGTAGATGCACCAGTCTGGGCACTCCCGAGAGCAGAGCATGCACGCCGTGCAGTTCTCTTCGTGAAGGGCGATCACACCACGGGCCCGCGGTGCGGGATCTTCCTTCTCGTGGGGGTACTGCACGGTTTCGGCGCCCTTGGTGACCGTCTTGACGATCTCCTTGAACGTGACTCCGAGTCCACTCACGACTCCGGGAACGAGCGGCATCTAGAACACCACCTTCAGTACGCCAGTGGCGAAGATGTTGAGGAGCGACAGGGGGATGAGGAACTTCCATGCGAACTTCTGGAGTTGATCCTCACGGAAACGAGGGTAGGTGAAGCGGACCCAATAGATGATGAACGTCAACAGGAGCATCTTGGTCAGCATGACCAGCGGCCCGATGAAGTTCATCCAGTTCGAGTCCCAGGCAATGCCCAACAGATCGGTCACGAACGGTGGGACCGACCAGCCGCCGAGGAAGAGTACCGACGCCAGGAAGGCAAAGATGTTGGCGGTGGCGAACTCGCCGATGAAGAACATCAGGAAGCGGAAGCCCGAGTACTCGGTCATGTAGCCGGACACCAGTTCGGACTCGGCAATCGGCATGTCGAACGGGACCTGCGTCAGTTCGGCCTGCACCGCGATCATGAAGATCATGAACCCGACGAACTGGGTCAGGATGTACGGGTTGCCGATGGC
Organism: uncultured Acidimicrobiia bacterium; assembly: GCA_937890445.1. Lineage (GTDB taxonomy): Bacteria > Actinomycetota > Acidimicrobiia > Acidimicrobiales > SZUA-35 > JAHECQ01. Next base: position 14,013 of record CALACD010000413.1, read on the forward strand.
ACCCCAACCGAAGATCTCCTGCTGGTTCTGGGCAGCGATGATGCCCTGGAGGTTGAGGGTTCCGGCTTGGATGACCACGCCCACCACCGCGAGGATGAGCGGCAGTTCGTAGGCGATCAGCTGACCGGCCGCCCGCAGGCCGCCGAGCAGCGAATACTTCGATGCACTGGCCCAGCCGGCCATCAAGATACCGATGACCGACACCGACGATACAGCGAGCGCCAGATACACGCCCACGTCGATGTTGGTGAACGCAGCGTCGGGCCCGAAGGGAATGACCACCGCCAGCAGGAAGGTACTCATGAGCACCACATAGGGAGCGAGCGCAAAGACCGCACGGTCGGCCTTCAGCGGGAAGATGTCTTCCTTCTGGAGGTTCTTGCCCAACTCGGCCAACAACTGCATCGACCCATAGGGCCCGGCTTCCATCGGACCCAGACGGCTCTGCATGAACGAGACCATCTTGAACAGATAGAGATACACCGTGGTGCCGGCCGGGATCAGCACGGCGACGATCGCCATGACCAACTTGAACGCCGTCGTCTGCCACCACGCGAACTCCGCGGCGAGGAGCATCGAGATCATCGGTCGATATCCCCCAGGATGAAGTAGAGGCTGGCAAGGATGGTGATGACGTCCGGCACGTAGGTGCCCTTCAGCAACCACGGTGAAATGGACATGTTGGAGAAGCTGGCCGATCGGATCTTGACCCGGAACGGTTCGAGGCCTCCCTGGCTCACCACGTAGTAGCCCATGACGCCCAGCGGGTTCTCGGTCTCGACGTAGGCCTCACCCTCGGGCACCTTGATGATCCGGGGAACCTTGGCCATGATCGGTCCCGACGGCATCGAATCGAGCAGCTGTTCCACGATCAGACAGCTCTCTCGAACTTCCTGGAGACGGACCCAGTAGCGGGCGAAGGAGTCGCCATCGGGGTGCGTCCACACTCGCCATTCGACATCGTTGTAGGCCAGGCCCGGATGGGCCCCGTCCCGGCGCAGATCCCAATCGACTCCGGAGCTACGGATGTTGGCACCGGACAGACCGTAGGAAAGGCCGACGTCGGCCGGAATCACACCGATGCCTCGGGTTCGGGCCTGGAAGATCTCGTTGCCGAGGATCAGATCTTCCATCTGATCGCAGAATTTGCGAATCTCTCCCAACGACTGTTTGGTCTCGGCCAGCCATCCGGCGGGAAGGTCGTCCTTGACACCACCGATTCGGTCGAAGTTCGGGTGGAACCGCCCGCCGGTCGCCGACTCGATCTGGTTCAGGATGTGCTCCCGGTCCCGGAACGCGTAGAAGATCGGGGTCACCGCTCCCAACTGGACGCCCATGTCACCGAGGAACAGTGTCACGTTGGCGATCCGAGCCAGCTCGAAGAGGATCGTCCGGATGTGCCGGGCGCGAGGCGGAGCCTCGATGTCCATCAGCTGTTCGGCGGCCAAGATGAACGGGACCTCGTTGGCGAAGCTGCCCAACCAGTCGATGCGGTTGATCAGCGTCGTGACCTGTGGGTAGGTCCGTACCTCGGCCAGCTTCTCATAGCCCCGGTGCATGTAGCCCATCACCGGATCGGCCTCGATCACCTGCTCGCCGTCGAGTCGGGCAACGATACGGAGGGTCCCGTGGGTGGCGGGATGCTGCGGGCCGATGTTGAGCGTCATGCCCTCGGCCTCGAGCTCCACGTTCACTCGGGCGTCGGCCGCTTGGGCTGCGATGTAGGCCAGTTGTCGACGATCGGAGATGGCGGTCATAGCGTGTCCTCCGGATTGTCGGTAGAGGGCGAGTCGTCGCTCGGACCCGGCATGGGTTCGACGTCGACGATGCCGGGCCAGGGCTTCACCAGCCGAGCCAGCAACGGGAAGTCCTTGCGCAGCGGATAGCCCTCGAAATCGCCGGGCAGGTACAGATTACGCAGACCGGGATGGCCGAGAAAGTGGATGCCGAACATCTCGTTCACTTCTCGCTCGTGCCAATTGGCGCCCGGATAGACGCTGGTCCAGGTCTCGACGCTCAGGTCGCCGTCGCCGGTTCCGGGAACGTCGACCTTCACCGTCAGCCCGAGATTGGTGGTCAGACTGTGAACTCTCGCAAGGACCTGGAAACGGCTGTCTCCACCGGTCGTTCCCGAGCCCAGTTCCACCGAGGCCGCAGCGCTGGCCTCCGGATCGAGTTTCTTGTCGACCTCGGCGTCGAGCGATCGCCCGAAGGGCGAGGGCAGCCAATCGATGGCAGAGAGCCAGTTGAAGTAACGGAAGCGCTGACGCTCCCGCAGGTACAGGGCCGTGTCACCCCACGCCTCGGTGGCAACTCGAATGGTCAGATCCTTGCCCGGTACGAGATCGGATCCGACGAACGCGTCGCCGAGTTCGGCCGAAAGTGCCTCGAGCAGCGCTCGGCGCGCCTCGTCTACCACCTCTTCGGTGGTGTCAGCTTCCGAGGGCAAGGGGATCCCCCTTCCACTTCTCGGCCATGTCCTCGTTCTGGATCATCTCCTGGAGGAGCACGATGCCTTCGAGCAGGGCTTCGGGCCGAGGTGGGCAACCCGGAACGTACACATCGACGGGAATGATCTGGTCAACGCCCTTGGTCACCGAGTAGCTGTCCCAGTAGGGCCCGCCACAGTTTGCACAAGAACCCATCGAGATCACGTACTTCGGTTCGGGCATCTGCTCGTACAACCGCCGAATGGCCGGAGCCATCTTGTCGGTGACGGTTCCCGACACCACGACCAGATCGGCCTGCCGCGGGCTGGCCGGCAGCGGGATCACCCCGAGGCGCATGACGTCGTAGCGGGGCGAACCGAAGGCTGCACCCATCTCGATCGCACAACACGCAAGTCCCCACTGGTAGACCCAGAGCGAGTACTTGCGACTTGTGTTCAAGAGCGCGGTGAGCGACTTGGGAAGCTTCCCTGACTCAACCAGACCCATGCAGACTGCCTCTCTCCCGAACCCTCAGAACTTCCGACTGACCCACGACCACCGACTGACCATCACTACTGAACGAGACATGCGGCGTGCGCCAAGAGATGCCGCCAACAACACCGGGTCACACCCAGCGCAACACACCCTTGCGCCAGGCGTACGCCAAGCCGAGGGCCAGAATGAAAATAAAGATCATCATCTCGATGAGTCCGAACATCCCATAGGCCTCCAACCGGGTCGCCCACGGGAAGATGAACACGGCCTCGACGTCGAACATGACGAACAACAGCGCAAAGATGTAGTAGCGGATCTGACTCTGGGACCAACCGCTGCCTACAGGATCGACACCGCTCTCGTAATTCTCGAGTTTTTCCGCCGTCGGACGGTCCGGGCGAATGAAGCTTGCGAGCCCAATGAACGTCGCGACAAGCCCGAAGGCAACGACGCCGAAAAGACCGACGATGAGGTAGTCACGCAGGAAGTCCGACACGGCACCGGATGCTACCCCTCAGAGCGCCTTCGACCAAAGCTCTGGGCGCGGAAGTTCTGTCGAGTTCATGAAGATGAGGTGATATCGAGGCCGAACAGCTCACTGAAACGGGCCTCGTACTCGGCGTCATCCACGATCGCCCCGAGGGCAACCCAGTCCTCGTCGCTGATCTTGGCACGATTCTGCGAGAGTTCGACTCCACCCCAACCACAGGTCCATCGCAGCCGGGGACTGTCGGTCGTCGCAGCCTCGAAAATGACGTCCGCGACCTCGGCCGGCTGCCCCGGTGTCTGCAGTCCCTTGGCGTAGAACGCGAACAACCGCCGATAGTGCGCATCGTAGGCGCCCGTCTCGTTGGGGGCCTCGGTGTTCTTCGCCATGATGGCCGTCCAGACGATCCCGGGTTCGATGGCGGCCACCCGGATCCCGAACGCGGCCAATTCTTGCGCCATTCCCTCGGTCAAACCTTCCACTGCCCACTTCGACACGACGTAGGGCGACTGACCAATGGCGGCAATCCGGCCGGCGATCGACGACACGTTGATGATGCAACCACTCCCCCGCTCCCGCATTCGGGGCAACACGGCTTGGCTGCATCGCACGATGCCGTTGACATTGACGTTGAACACCTCGTCGTACCGTTCGATCGAACATTCCTCCATGACTGCATTGCCGCCGATGCCGGCATTGTTGACCAGGACGTCCACGTGGCCTGCGTCGTCGAGAATCTCGGCCACGGCTGCCTGGACCGAGGCGGTGTCGGCGACATCGCACACCACGGGATGCACGGTCACACCTCGTTCGGCTGCCATGGCTGCGAGCTTGTCCCCCTTGTCGAGGCTGCGCATCGTTCCGTAGACGGTCCAGCCCTTGGCCGCCAGATCGACGGCAGCGGCACGCCCGATGCCTGAATTGGAGCCGGTCACTACTGCAATGGTTTCGGTCATGGAGCGAGGCTAGAGCGCTCCCAGGCGCCAGACCAGCGTGTCGCACACAGCCGTCTAGGCTGTTCGCCATGAAGATCGGTCCGCTCGACATCCCGACCCCGGTCGTGCTGGCCCCCATGGCCGGGGTGACCAACGCGCCGTTCCGGCGGCTGTGTCGCCAGTTCGGGGGTGGCCTGTACGTCAGCGAGATGATCAGTGCTCGAGCACTGTGCGAACGCAACACCAAGACCGACAAGCTGGCCAGTTTCGCAGATGACGAGACACCACGGAGTCTCCAGTTGGCTGCGGTTGATCCGCACTACCTGGGAACTGCCGTCGGACTGCTGGTCGACGAGGACCGAGTCGACCACATCGATCTCAACTTCGGCTGCCCGGTCCGCAAGGTGACCAGGCACGGCGGGGGCGGCGCCCTTCCCTACAAACGGAAACTCTTCGCATCGGTCGTCGATGCTGCGGTTCGCAATGCTGGCACCGTGCCGGTGACGATCAAGATGCGGGTCGGGATCGACGACGACCACGTCACCTATCTCGAGGCGGGACGCATCGCCGAAGATCTCGGGGTGGCCGCTGTCGCCCTGCACGGCCGAACCGTGAGCCAGTTGTACTCCGGGACCGCCGACTGGACCACCATCGCCCGCTTGAAAGAGGCGGTCACCACCATCCCCGTGCTCGGCAACGGTGACATGGCGTTCGGTTGGCGATGGGGGGTTGCCCTCTGCGCCATGGAGGTGACCGACGCAACAGCCG
>CALACD010000414.1 GCA_937890445.1 uncultured Acidimicrobiia bacterium
CGGCATCGGCGCAACGTTGCAGGATATTGTCGGTCGAGAACTCCATACGGTGGCCTGTTCCTCCTGGGTGCTACTTCGGCACATCGGAGGGTTGGCCTGAGGGGTTTTCGCTGCGTCAGCTCCTGGTCGGCGACAGCGTCACCGGCGTCTGTCGGCCCAACCGTTCGAGCTCGACGACCAAACGTCCATACAGATCCTCGCCGACGAGCTCGACCAACTCGTCGCGGTTGGTCACATAGACCGGATTCGGGGCCTGGTAGGCCGCCTGTTCCTCGATGCACCACCAATGGAAGTCGTCGCCGCCCTCACCCCAGTCCCGTCGGTCCCAAGCCTTGACGAACACCGTGTCACGGCCGAATTCGTCACTGTGCACATGAAGGCGGATCGGGACCTGCCAACACACGTCCGGCTTCCAGTCCAAGGGACGCTCGCCTCGTTCCAGCGCCGCTCGGTGCAGCGAGCACCCGCCGCCACCGGGGAAACCGGCTCGATTCAGGAAGATGCACGCACCGTCGGCCTTCCTGGTGACCCAGTCGCCGTCGCGATTCTTCTTGAACGGTCCCCCCTTCCTCGCGGCCCGAGCCCGGTACTGCCACGTCGAATCGTCGAGCAGCGCAGCGTAGGCCGCCACGTTGTCCAGATCGCCCTGATCGGCCAGGTGAGCTCCATGCAGACAGCAACCCAGGGTTTCGGTCGGGTCCGGCTCCTCGCCAATGGAGGCACAACCATTGCCATAGATGCAGTTGAACCCCGAGGAAAGAAAGGTCAGATCGAAGATCCAGACATCGCCGTTTACATCGGTCAGCGAGTACCAGTGGTGCCCATCGTCGGGCGGCACCGGTGCCAGCTCGGAGCGGGTCGAGGATTCATCCACCGGCAGAGACTAGTCGGCACCGACACCGGCAACGACTGATGGGCCGAGGGACCGATCGGGCTCAGATCTCTTCCTCCTCGTCGACGGCAGGTCCGATGTCGTGGAAGGGGGCGACTGCCACGGGCGATTCCTGTTCCCCAAGATCGTTGACTCTTCGAATGAGCTGATGCAGCCGAGCGAACGATCGATTGTCGAAGCGGAAGGCGATGCGGGGAAGATCGATGTAGTCGTTGTCACGGACCTCCGGCACCGTTGGTTCGATCGCTTCGATTCCACCGTCGGCGATGATGTCGGCGAACTCTCGCGTCAACTGAGTCCGAGCGTCACTGTTCAGGTGCCGCCGAAGCCGGATCACGATCCGCTTGCCCACGTAGCGCAGGGAATGGAAGCACGAGTAGAAGTCGCAGATGTAGTCAACCGCTTCCTCGACTTCGTGGGTGTGGAAGAACAGGCTGGTGTCTTCGGGCCGGATCATCCCTCCGGCAACCAGTCCGTCGTCGATGAAGCGGCGCCAGCTGGACCAGTACGTCGAACCGGGGTGATCGAGCAGGACCACCGGCGCAGGCACGCTCTTGCCGGTCTGGATCAGTGTGAGGAGCTCGAAGGTCTCGTCCAGAGTGCCGAAGCCGCCGGGGCCGAGCGCGAAGGCGTCCGACTCCTTGACGAAGAACAACTTCCGGGTGAAGAAGTATCGGAACGTGGCCAGCTTGGGGTCGCCATCGATGATCGGGGACGGCTTCTGTTCGAACGGCAACACGATGTTCACGCCGAAGCTGTTGTCGACCCCTGCGCCTTCGATGGCCGCGGTCATGAGACCAGGACCAGCCCCGCTGATCGTCATCCAACCCTTCTCGCTCATGCGGTTTGCGAACGCCGAGGCCAGGACGTAATCGGGATGGTCCGTTGCCGTACGAGCCGAACCGAAGACCGTCACCTTCGATCGTTCACCGTACGGAGCGAACACCTTCCAGGCGTTGTGCATCTCGACCAACGTCTGGGAGGCGATCTTGAGTTCGAGCCGATCGACGTCATCGACATCCATGTCGAGTGACGAGACCAGCAGCCTTCGAATCAGATCGTCGTTGTTGTCCTCGCCGATCTGGGACAACAGCTCGGACAACAACCGGTCGATCTGGCCGTCACCGAACGTGTTTCGCGCCTTGGGTGCAGTCACCCTCCTAGCTTCGCGCGCGGATCACACCGGTTGTGGCACCCGCCCCCGGGGGACCCGCCCGTAGAGCGTCGTTCGCTCGGCCAAGGTGCGACCGAGAGGCTCGAAGGCAGCGCGAAAATCGTCCGGCGTCAGCTCGGTACCATGACTGGCGCCGGCGGCGCGAGAGATGTTCTCGTCCATCAACGTGCCGCCGATGTCGTTGCAGCCGGCCTGCAACAACTGGGCAACACTGTCGGTGCCGATCTTGACCCAGCCCGACTGGATGTTGTCGATGTACCCACGGTAGGCAATGCGAGCGATCGCATGCATCAGCAGGTTCTCCCGGAAGGTAGGGCCTCGCCGGGCCTTCTTCTGGAGATAGATGGGCGATGCCATGTGCA
>CALACD010000415.1 GCA_937890445.1 uncultured Acidimicrobiia bacterium
TCGACCTCGGGCGGCGCCGAAGGGGCGCAGACGGCCTCTCTGATCTCCGACTTAGAACCGGGTCCGATGCTCCTCGACCCTCGTGTTCCGCTGGCCCAGTCGACTCACGCTGGTGGCCGTGCGTCGACTCGCTGTTGCTGGATCCAGTCGTCGAGGTCGACCTGGTCGAAGCGGACGAACTTGCCGATCTTCAGATAGGTGATCCTCCGCTGAGCAGTGATTCGCCGGATGAACCGTGGGCTCACGTTGAGGTACTCCGCAGCGCCATCGATGTCGAGGAGTCGGTGAGTCATGGCGTCCTTCCAGTCCGGGTGCTTGGTCGGTTCCGATTGGCGGGTGATGGCGGTGTCGAAAGATCGAGCGGGACGGCTCGGGCTTCGCTCCAACGAGCGGCTGCTTCAACAGGCGCTCGAGATGGAAGGCGGTCGACGAGGCCGAAACGCGACGATCCGATGGCGACGAGATGCGCGTCTCGTTGCTGTGGCAGCGGCGTCGAGGGTGTCGTCACGGTCGAGCTACTTCCGCCCACCGGCGGAAGTAGCAAGTCTGTGCCTGACATTTCGTGGTGAGTTGGTGCAGCCGTTCGTCGAACGGGTCGAACGTGTGCGCATGGTCGAGTCGACGTGAAAGACGTGTGGCTGCGGTCGGACGATGTAGCCGTTGTCGATGAGGCAGCGGTTTCGAGCTTGGAGGCCGAGAGCTCGAAGCGTCGTTCCATCCGCCCGCCCGGGCCGGCTGACAACCGACTCGACGGTGCAGCGCCATCGGGGTTGTTGGTGCAGTGCGTAGTGCAGTTCCATGGTCGAGGTCTCACACCTCCTCTTACGTGCATGCGGCGACGCGTTCTGTGACACGTTTCCCGTGAACTTCTTCTCGCCGATGCGCACGACGCCCCGTCGGGACACGATCGAAGCAGATGAATCGCTCACGGCGAAGGGAGTCTCGTTGCCGTCCACGTCGTCAGGCACCGGGAGGTCTGGGAATGGTTCCCACTGTTGGTGATATTATGTGTGCCGACCATTCACCTGACCCGGGCATCTCTCCCGAGAACAGGATCGGGTGCCGGGCGGCGAGAGCGTCCGATGATTCGAGCGCTCGGCGCCCACGGGCGAGATGCTCAACAATCGGGAGCCGTTGGGAGCCCGGTACAGGAGTGGCGCAGGTGGGTCGCCAACCATTCCCCTTTGAGGGTCCGGCACCCGCTCGCTCGGCCAGCCGGCGGCTGGCGTCGGAGGAGTGGGTGAGAGTTCGATCGCGGCTCGCTTGCCACGGCTGATCCGCCACGGCTCGGTGCCAGCTTCGGGCCGATCTCAGTCGGTGGCCGGCGACTGCCAGGGCGGCGCGGCCATCACGGGCCACGTGGCGATCCAATCGGGGACGGCCGACCATCGTCGAGGTGTCGAGCGGTCGCGGGCTTGACGAACCGGCAGAGGCGAGGGTCCTCGAGTTGAGTACCGAGAACTTGTCGACCGAGCGCGTGTCGGTCGAGGCGAGGAGCCAACACGGCAAGTGGGTTCCCGGGATCGTTCCCGAAATGGTTCCCGAGATCCTTCCCGACCGCAGGTCACAGACTTGCGTCGGGTCCGAGCGTGAACGTCGACGAACTCGTCATCAAACCTGTCGAACACGATGCGACTGTTGTGTTTGTGGTGTTTACGCGAGAATGCGTTGTATGACTTCCACGGCGGTCGAGGCGACTGCTGCCCACGACTCGAATGAGGTCCTCACGACGGGTGAGGTAGCGAGGCTGTTGAACTGTTCGCGGCAACACGTGGTGAACTTGTGTGATGAGGGGCTCCTCCCGTTCCAGCTGGTTGGCACGCATCGACGAGTGCGCCGGGACGCGGTCGAGGCAATGAGGGCCGGCCCTGGTTTGAGCCGGGAGGAGCGTCGGAGTCTCTGGCTGGCCCACGCCGTTGCTGGCAAGATCGTCGACAACCCCGACACCGTCATCCGCCGTGCCCACGATCAACTCGAATTGATGCGGCCGATGGTCCGGGGGCGAGCCCGAGCGTGGATCGCTGAATGGGGGCAGCTTCTGGATGGGCCGGTCGATGTGCTGATAGGGGCGCTCACCGATCGGAGCTCGCACGGGTGTGAGCTTCGCCAGAATTCTCCGTTTGCGGGAGCGCTCACCGCCGATGAACGCGATCGTGTTCTGGCGGCGTGGCGGCAGCACGACCGCAGGTCCGATGGCTAGTGTTCGATGGTGGTGAAAGGCCCTCATTGGCAGAAGGCCTTGATCCGACGGTTTCGCCCGATCGTCTGAGCGGCCAGGCGGATCGCTCGTCCGGAACACTGTGGGAACACTGGCAAGGGTAAAGAGGGGCCTCTAGGGGGCAGATCCGTCGCCGCTGGTGACGTCCGCTAAGGTGTCGTGAACAGGGAAAACGCTGGCGAAGCGGGTTCTGGGGACATAGCGAATTCTCTTCTTGAAAACCGTTGAGGCCGCAAGGTCTCCGGGGGTTCGAATCCCCCTCTCTCCGCCAAGTAACCCCTACTAGCGTGGCACAACGAGCCGACGGGCTCGACGCAAGGGGGTGGCGGGATGACCGCTCGAAACGAAGCAATGCCACTGCGGTGCCACTGGCAAAGGCTCGTCTGGGTGTCTGGTGACATCCAGTGGCACGAAGGTGTCGAACGTGGGGTTGCCACGTGCCGCTCGACCGATGGCCGGTGGTTGTCACGATGAGGCAGCGGATCCAGGTGTTCTCGTTGAAGGCCCCGCCGGCCGGCACGGCGAAGGACAAGCGGCGTTGGCGGCTGAAGTGGCGCATCGACGGTCGCGACTTCAGCCGATCGTTCAAGTCGAAGGCCGAGGGCGATCGACTCCGCTCGCAGTTGCTGGTGGCGATCAACGACGGCTCTCGCTTCGATCCGGCGAACGGTCTGCCGGTCGAGTGGATCCGCTCCGATGCCACCTGGTGGACGTGGAGCCGGGAGTGGTTGGGGTTGAAGTGGCCGAGGTGGGCCGGGAAGACCCGCAGTATGGCTGTCGAGACGCTCGTTGCGTTGACCCCGCATCTTGTTCGGCCCGGCGCACCAGAACCACCGGAGTCACTCGGCGACTGGTTGCGGGCATCGGGCTACCGACCTGACCAGGAGCCGGCGTCGGCGTCGGCGGAGTTGTCATGGCTCGATTGACAGCAGCGACCACGAAGCTCGACGGCAAAGCGATGTCGACGCCGGTGATTCGGCGGCGTCGCAACTCGCTGAAGACCGTTCTCACTGCCGCCGTGCGGCGAGGGATCATCGATGCGAATCCGATGGACCGCATGGAATGGGACATGCCGCAGCAGTCCCTCCAGGTCGATGTCTCGACCGTTCCCTCGGTGAGCGATGTCGACCGAATGGTCGAGGTCGTTGCTGCGCTCCCGAGCGGCGGTGCTCGCTTCGCCGCCTTCTTCGCCGTCATTGGATTGGCCGGTCTGCGACCCTCGGAGGTCGCGGCGCTGACGCCGGCCGATCTGGACCTGCCGATGACGGGTTGGGGATCGGCTCGTCTGCGAGGGGCGATCACCTCCCCGGGCGCTCGCTACACCGCCGATGGCGAGGCCCTCGAGCACAAGGGACTCAAACACCGGCCGGTGGAGGCGACACGAGAGGTTCCGCTTCCGCCCGATCTGGTGGCTCTGGTACGTGCACATCTCGAGCGCTTCCCCTCGGAGGTGCCGCAGGTGTTCACCAACGCAAGCGGGCGCCCAGTGGCAGTGAGCAACTACAGCCCGGTGTGGAGCCGAGCACGAGCGCAACTGTGGCCCGAGGGTCATGCCCTGTCGAAGACGACGGTGTACGACCTTCGGCACACAGCGGCCACGACGATGCTGCGTTCCGGCGTGATGCCCTCGGAGGTGGCCCGTCGCCTCGGCCACTCGGTCGATGTATTGATGCGTGTCTATGCCGGTGTCTTCCAGGACGAGCGTGACCGCTCGAACGTGTTGATCGAAGCGGAGATGGCGGCGCAGCGGGACGAGGCTGACCGGCTGGCCTAGAGCATCAGGCGGGGCGCCGCGCGTCGATCCGCTGCTGCTGGACCCACTCGTCGAGCTCGTCCTGGTCGAAGCGGACGAACTTTCCGATCTTCAAGTAGTTGACGCGTCGCTGAGCGACGAGGCGCCGGATGAAGCGTGGGCTGACGTTGAGATGGTCGGCGGCACCGTCGATGTCGAGAAGGGTCATGTACGGGGAAGGCGTCGGCGGATCGCCAAACGCGACGGCCGTAGAGGGAACGCAGACAGCCGCCGGGACGGCACGGCGCACCTCGCCGACCCGTGCCCGGACTCGCCGTCGAGCAACCCAAGTGCCTTCGCTGTCGATCCAACGCTGACGCCGTCGCTCTGGAGCGACTTCCCGAGCTTGATCACCACTGCACCATTTCGCGCTCCGATGTCCGGCACAGACTTGCCCCTTCCGCCTGGCGGCGGAAACGGCTTGTCGTTTAGGGGCACTCGTTCTCAGCCGATCGAGCTCGGCAGGTCACACGAAGTCGTCGGGTGTCGCTGCGATCCGAGATCTCGGCAGTGGCGATGCTCCGGCTACCTCCGCCATAGGCGGAAGTAGCAAGTCTGTGCCGGACATTTCGGGATCTGCTGGTGCCGTGGACTCGGATGTGGTGAGGGACCAGTGACGGGCTGGACAGTATGGGCGTCATCGCGCCGATTCGGAGTCTTTCGTCGGTGCGCCATCGTCTCGAGGAAGGCGCCTCGAGACGATGATCGGTGGCGGTGCCCGTCGCTCTCCTCGACGCGCAGTGCGGGGCCGAGCCGTCTCCGGAGCCACCGGTCGTCCCCGATGAAGCTCAAGTGGCGGTCGCTGCAGCCGCACTCCATCCGATTTGATGTGGCGTGGCCTGCGCTGGTCCTTTGCGCCTCTGGTGCAGCGGGTGGTGCAGTCGTTGGTTCAGAGCTCGGAGCCGCTGGTGCAGTGGTCGGTGCAGTTTGTAG
>CALACD010000416.1 GCA_937890445.1 uncultured Acidimicrobiia bacterium
GATCGTTGGCCATTGCCATCGTCCTCACCGGTGTCGGTGCCGGCACCCTGGTGATGCCCCTGGTCGTGCGCGTGCTCCTGGACCAGATGTCGTGGCGCGGCACGTTTCGGTTGCTCGCCGCTGTCTCCTTCGTGCTGCTCGTGGCAACCGCCGTCTCGGTTCCGGCTCAGAAGGAACCCAAGGCGGTATCGCAGCTGGGGCCGAGGACGATGGCGGGGTCGGCGCCGTTTCGACGCCTCTACCTGTCCGTCGTCCTGATCGCCCCAGGCTTCTACGCACCGCTGGCCTTCCTCAACGACTACGCGGTCAGCGTGGGATCGAGTGCCTCTACTGCTGCGCTCCTGGTGGCTGCGATCGGCCTTTCCAGCGTGGCCAGCCGGATCTGGTTCGGGGGCCTGGCCGAGCGGGTGGGCGCCCTCCGACAGTACGAGTTCTCCCACCTGGTCTTCGTCGTAGGACTCGCCGTCTGGTTGCTGGCCCGAGACTCCACGCTCGTCCTCTTCGTGGCGGCCGGCCTCCACGGACTGGCCTGGGCCGCCTGGGTCACCGCAGCTCCGCTCGTGCTGGCCCAATGGTTCGGGGTCGACGATCTGGGGCAACTCGTCGGCGGCTTCTACACGGGTCTGGGATTGGGAGCCTTCCTTGGTCCCGCCATCAGTGGCTTCGTCATCGACACCGCCGGCTATCGACCGGCCATCGCCCTGGTCGTCGTGACATCCCTGTTGTCGGTGGCGACGCTGCGCACCGTGCGCCACCTCGACCCGGTGGCCTAGGGTCGCGTCGTGACCGGAGCAACCCACCAGGCGTGGATCGATCAGATCCAAGAAGACGTGATCGATCCTGATCTGCCGATCTGTGATCCCCACCACCATCTGTGGCTCGATACCGGCCATACCGGATGGCCCTACACGCTCGACGATCTCTTGGCCGACACCGCCTCCGTGGGCTCCGGTGCTCGTAGCCACAACGTCGTCAAGACCGTTTTCCTCGAGTGCCACGCCCAGTATCGGGGCGACGGGCCCGAGCATCTGCGCCCCGTGGGCGAGACCGAGTTCGTGATCGATCTGGCCGAACAGAGTGCGGCGCGCCGCCTGGCCACCGGTACCGGTGCCGAGATCGCCGCCATCATGGGTCATGCCGATCTTGGCCTGGGCACTGCGGTCGAGGAGGTGTTGGTGGCTCATGCCGAGGCCGGCCGCGGCCGTTTCCGCGGTGTGCGCTACATCTGCGCCCAGGACCCGCACCCACCGCTCTCCATGGCACCGAACGCAGCCATGGACGATCCCCGATACCTGGACGGTGTCCGCACCGTTGGGTCCATGGGCTTCACCTACGACGCCATGGTCTACCACCCGCAGTTGGACGAGTTGGTGGCGGTCGCTCGTGCTTGCCCGGAGACGCCGATCGTCATCGATCACCTCGGTGCAGTACTGGGCATCGGCCCCTACAAGGACCGACGCAGCGAGATCCTGGCGCAATGGCGAAGGTCGATGTCGGCCTTGGCCGCTTGCCCCAATACGTTTCTAAAACTGGGTGGGATCGGCATGCCGATGATGGGCTACCGGTGGGACAAGCAGGAGGTGCCGCCGACCTCCGAGGAACTCGCCGCACCCTGGGCCGAGCCGATCCGCTGGGTGATCGATGCCTTCGGCCCCGACCGCTGCATGTTCGAGTCCAATTTCCCCGTCGACAAGAGAGGCGCCGGCTACGTGGTGTTGTGGAATGCCTTCAAGCGCATCTCGGCCGACTATTCGGTCAGCGAGAAGCGCGACCTGTTCCACGATTCCGCAGCGAGGGCCTACCGGCTCGAACCCGTCGACTGAGGTCGCCGAGCGTGGCTCGCCGTCTTGGCCTCGAGCATGGCTTCGTCGGCCATCGACATGAGTTCGTCGCTTCCCATCGAGGGGCGGCCCATCGAGTCCAACAACGAGCGGGCCACACCGACGCTGGCGCCCACGGCAAGTTCTCGATCGTTCCACAGGTACGGTTTGGCGTTGAGCAGACGATCGAGACGGGGGGCGAAGGTATCGAAATCGGTGTCCACATCGCTGACGAGAACGGCAAACTCGTCGCCGCCCATACGAGCCACCCGGTCCGATCCGCGAACTCCGGCCTGTAGGCGCTGCACCACCTCGACCAGCACCGCATCCCCGGCAGCATGTCCATGACCGTCGTTCACCGCCTTGAATCCGTCGAGGTCCAGATAGATGATTGCCCGTACCTCGCTGTCGGGGTGCTCCATCAGCTCCGCAACCGCGGCGCGGTTGAGGGCGCCGGTGAGATGGTCGTGGGTCGCCTGATGGGCAAGCAGGCTGTTGGACGCAGCCAGGTCGGCGACCAAGCCCTTGATACGCAACGCCACCAGGAAGACCAACAACGGCGCAGCAACCAGGAAGACGCCGACCGGGCCCGGCTCGTGGATCCAGAGACGCCATGCGATCACGGTCCCCGGGAGGGCGAGAGCCACGACCATGGCCATCAGGCGTGGCCGGGCGATTCGTTGCCCGGCCACGACCTGGTGCAGCGCCGTCGGCAAGAGGTTCGACGGCGACCTCCTGCTCCATCGTCGGGCGACGAAGGGAGCTGCGAGCCACACCACGAACGCAGTTCCCGCCAGTCCCTCTCCCAGGAGGAGACGGGTCGTCATGGGCAGAGCATCGATCACGACGCTGTGAACGGTGTCGGCCGCGATGTGCAACACCACCCCGACCGAGTACAACAATGCCCGCCAGTTGCGAGTGTCGGCCACCGTGACCGTCAGGCACAGCCAGATCAGCCACGCGTCGGCGGCGAGACAGCCGACGAGCACGAGGTGATCGCCGACGTTCACGTCGGTGGCCTGGATCTGGGGGAGCACGACGGCCAGGGAGAAGACGGTGGCGAGACTCAGACCGATCACGAACCCGTCGAGCAACGCGCCGCGACCGACGACGCCACCGGCCCGCACGACGACCTGGGAGAAGAACGCCAACCAACCGGCATAGCCGATACAGGCGCCGATCAGCCCGACGATGAACAGCGTCTCTCGCCACGAGGGGCCTTCGGCAGTCCGCATCCGGACAGACATGGCAACGTCGGAGGTGGCCAATCCAATGATCCCGGCACCCACCATCGAGCGGCGCCCCCACCGGTGCCTCGCAGCTTGGTGGGGGAGAATATCCGGGTGTGGATCCTCGGGGTCGACGAACGCCATCGTGGCAGTAACGGTCGTTGCTCGCTTCGGTATGAGTCGATACGACAGGGAAGGTTCGGACGGCCCAGGGGCGTAGGTGAAGTGACTGTCTCACCACGTTTCGAAGTGACTGTCTCACCACGTTTCAGAGCACGCGCACCGTGCCGGCTTGGCCGTCGACTTCCACTTCGGCCCCGTCAGGAATCCGTTGCGTGGCGTTCTCCACACCAACGACGCAGGGAACCCCCAGCTCCCGAGCCACGATCATGGAGTGGCTCATGGCGGCGCCGACTTCGACCACGACGGCGGCAGCCGGAACGAACAGCGGGGTCCATGCCGGGTCGGTGAGGGCGGCAACGAGAACATCGCCGGGGCCCACGTCTCGGGGATCTCCGGGATCGGTGACGATGCGTGCCCGCCCGCGGGCAATCCCGGGAGCACCGGCTGCTCCTCGAAGGACGGTACCGGGCGGGCAGATCGGGCGATCGGCAGCAGCATCCGGCCCGGTCGGTCGAGACCTCCACGTCGATGGGGGCGGCACCCCGAGCGCGGCATCGAACGCGAACGGTGGTTCGAGCGCCACCAGTTGCCGATAGTCGTCCCTGCGGCGTTCGATGGTGGCCACGAGTGCAGAAGGATCGGCGAGGTAGCGCAGGAACTCATCTTCGTTCAGCAGGAGCGGCCCCTGGCGATCGGAAACACCGCCATTGGTCGCGGCCCGGCGCAACAGCTCCAAGAACGCGTGCCGGGGCAGCTGGATCAGGCGAATCACCTGGTTCTTGGACTCCTCGCGGGCTCGGGACCACAACGCAGTCGAGGCCAGCGCCCGATCCAGGCGACGGGCCTGGAGGCCAAGGCGGCCACGGGCATCCGACAGCTGACGCTCCCGCTCCTGCGCCAGCCGGACAGACTGTGCGTGGGGGGATCGAGAGCCGTCCAGACCGCGCATGCCGTCGATGGCGACCCGCGCGAGTTCGGGAAAGGCTGCCCAGTCGCGCCCGACCAGCGAGAACTCGTTGGGGCCGCGATGGCCATGGCGTTGGAGGAAGTCGGCAAAGCCCGGTTCGACGTCGTCGTCGGGCACCTCGTTGGCCAGTCGCCACATGTCGATGGCGGGCTGGGCCGACACCACATCGCCGATCCCGGTGGTCAAGGCGATGGCCAGGTTCGGGTCCCCGAGCTTCTTCTCGCACAGGTCGGTCAGGGTCCCCGATGCAATGGTCGCTTGCATCGAGATGGTGACGTGACTGGCGATGGCGTACTCCCACAGTTCGGCCAATCCGCCCTTGAGGTACCCCCACAACTGGTCATCGGACGCGTCCATCGCTGGTGCCTGGGCCCGGTAGGCATCGACGGCATGCCGCATCTCCTCGAGCAGGGGGACCCGCTTGGCCATCAGCGTCCGGGCCGCGACGCCGACCACCTTGGCCGTGGCCCGAAGGCTCTTGTCTCCCGGTTGTCCGACGTAGGGCGCAACCTCGGATGCACCGAGGAACTGGGCATCCATCATCTCGGCATCGAGCCCGGGGGTTCGCACGCCGAGAAGCCGCATCATGCTGGCATTGAAGTAGGCGTAGCCGCCGAAGACACCCATCATCACGAAGTCACCCGGCCCGTAGTCCTCGGGCCGGGTGAAACCGATCGTCTCGGCACCCGTGCGCCAGCCCTGTTCGGCTGCCCGTCCACCGAGCTCCCATTCGAGGGGGAGAACCACGTCGGGATAGATCTCACCGATGTTGCCGCGCGTGTAGATGGTCCAGCGTTCGCTGGGGCCGCAGTCCGCCGGCCACTGGATCTCGGTCATGGCCGGATGCTACGCCAGTACGTCCTTGCTGATGATCGTCTTCATGATTTCCGAGGTGCCGCCGTAGATGGTGGCGATCCGGGCATCGGCATAGGCTGGACCGATCGGGTACTCGCTCATGAAGCCGTAGCCGCCGAAGAGCTGCAGGCAACGATGCACGACCCGTTGTTGGAGCTCGGTTCCCCACAGCTTGGCCATGGCCGCCTCCGACGCCGACAGCTGCCCGGCGTTGAGTTTCAGGATCGCCTGGTGCATGAACGGTGTGGTGACGGTGATCTCGGTGGCCACGTCGGCCAACTCGAACTTGGTGTTCTGAAAGGCGGCGATCGGCTGGCCGAACGCCTCGCGCTCCTTGACGTAGTCGACCGTCCAACCGAGCGCGGCCCTGGCCACGGCCAGTCCGTACACGCCGATGGACAGTCGCTCCTGGGCCAGGTTGAAACCCAGGTAGTCGAAGGCGCCGCCTTCGTCGCCCAGCACATTGGCGGCAGGGACTCGAACATCGGAGAAGAACAACTCGGCGGTGTCGGCCGAGTGCTGGCCGATCTTGTCCAGGTTCCGACCTCGCTCGAAGCCGTCCATTCCCCGCTCGACCACCAGAAGGCTCATGCCCTTGCGACCGGCGTCGGGGTCGGTGCGGGCGACCACGATCACCAGGTCGGAATTGATGCCGTTGGTGATGAAGGTCTTTGCCCCGTTGAGGACGAACTCGTCGCCGTCCTTCACCGCAGTGGTCGCGATACCGGCCAGATCCGAGCCGGTGCCGGGCTCGGTCATGGCGATGGCGGTGATCAGCTCACCGGAGGCGATACCGGGCAACCAACGCGCCGCCTGTTCGTCGTTGCAGTACTCGATGAAGTAGGGGCTCGTGATGTCGTTGTGCAACGTCAGACCGAGCCCGCCGCCACCCGTGCTGGCCTCGGCCAGTTCCTCGGCGATGATGGCGTTGAACCGGAAGTCCGAGACACCACCGCCCCCGTACCGCTCGTCGATGGCCATCCCGAGGAACCCATGCTTGCCCGCCGCCGCATACACGCTGCGGTCCATGATGCCGGCCGCCTCCCACTCGGCGACGTGGGGCTTCATCTCTGCTGCGACGAACGAGCGAAAGCTCTCGCGGAACAGATCGTGGGATTCTTCGTAGAGACTGGCGAGCGACATGGTCGATAGTGTCGCCGCTCCGGGCGCCCAGGTCAGATCAGCGGTCGAGAACGATCAGGGACAGCACCGCCGGCAGTCCGGCCGCAACCGGCGTCCAGACTGCGTCCGGGCTGACCTGCCACACCTCGCCGGTATCGGTGCCGATGATCACCCCACCCGGTACCGCAGGGTCGGGGATCAGCCCATGGATGTTGGCGTCACACGGCGAGTGGGCCTCGTCGCACAAGGAGGACCAGGATTCGCCATGGTCGAAGGAGCGAAACAACGCGGCGTGGGCGCCGCCCTCGTCCTTGAAGCTGGAGAACGCAGTGGGTGCGCTGGCCACGGTCAGCGCATAGGGCGCTCGGACGTCGATGCACATGGGTCGCGAGTAGCGGGGTGTGATGCCCTTCCATGCGTAGTTCCAGGTCCGACCGTCGTCTTCGGACCGGAACACGCCGGCATTTCCCTCGATCTCCTCTGCGATGTGATCGGCCCGCCCGTATCCGGTCGAGGCGAACAGCACACCATCTTCCTCGGGATGAGCCCACATCATGTGGAGGTCCGGGTTTCCTCCGGGCTGACCGAACGACCAGGTCTCACCACCATCGGTCGTATGGGCGATGCCGCCCACCTCGACACCGACCCAGAGCTGATCGGGGTCGTCGGCATCGACGACCAGGGCGCGGGCCCGACCTGGCAGCGGATCGTCCAAGGGCACACACCATTCGGCGGCTTCGGGCAGCGCGGCGAAGCTCTCGATCTCGGCCCAGGTCTCGCCGGAGTCGACGCTACGGAACAACCCGGCAGGTTGCGTGCCGGCGTAGAGAACCGCGCCGTCGGCGGTCGCTCGGACCTGCCACACCTCGTGGTCGGCCAGCCCGCTGGCCGACCAGGTCGCTCCACCGTCGTTGGAGACGAAGACGCCGGCCCCGGTTCCGGCGAAGACTCGATCGTTCACCCCGAACAGATCGCGTACACCCCGGCTCTCCAGGACCGAGCGGGGCTCGGCGCCGTGCGCCGGGTCGAGGGCGAAGACGCCCCTGCTGGTTCCAGCCAGGACGGTGGTACCCGTCAAGACGGTGGTTCCGGACGATCCGGTGCTCTCGAGATTTCCCATGCCCATTCCCCTTGTCGGTACGGTCCCGGCGACGAGACGCGAGCGTAGTGGACGTTCGTGCACCCGGCGAGGGCGCCGCGCCGAGCCTCGAGCGCCTCGGGGCTGCCCGATCGGCTACCTTCGGCGCCCAGAGGAAGGGCAGGTCATGCACGAGACGTACAACGCAAGTGAATGGCTCCTCGATCGCCACGTCGAGGCCGGCGGCGGCGATCGCGTAGCGCTCCGGTGCCGGGGACGCTCCGTGACCTACGCCGAGTTGTTGACCGAGGTCGAGCGGGTGGCGGCCGGGCTCCGAAGGTTGGGGATCCGACCCGAGGAACGAGTGGCCATGGTGATGCTCGACACGGTCGAGTTCGCCTCGACGTTCCTGGGTGCCTTACGGATCGGGGCCATTCCCGTGCTCACCAATCCGTTGCTTCCGGCCAGGGATCTGGGGCTCATCGTCGCCGACTCGCGAGCCCGTCTGCTGGTCGTCTCCAACGAACGGGTTTCGGAGGTCGGCGCCCTGCTGTCCGCAGCGCCCGAGGTCGAGACGGTCATCTCCACCGAGGCCACATCGTGGTCTGCCTTCGCCGCTCCACTCGCCGGCGAGGACAACGGAGGGTCCCATCCGACATGGGCCGAATC
>CALACD010000417.1 GCA_937890445.1 uncultured Acidimicrobiia bacterium
GACCCCGCCCTCGCCCTCCGACTCCTCAACCTCGAACCCCACCACCTCCTCGACGGCAAAGAACCCGACACCCCCATCATCCGTGACGGCACCTTCCTCGGAGCCCTCTTCGAATCCCTCACCGCCCTCACCCTGCGAGTCCACGCCCAAGCATCCGAAGCCGACGTCTACCACCTCCGCACCAAAGGCGGCCGCCAAGAAGTCGACTTCATCATCGAACACCCCAACACCACCCTCGCCATCGAAACCAAACTCACCCCCACCGTCACCAACCACGACCTCCGCCACCTCCACTGGCTCCGCAACACACTCCCCACCAACCACAACACCACCCTCGCCGTCATCACCACCGGACCCGAGGCCTACACCCGCCCCGACGGCATCCACATCATCCCCCTCGCACTCCTCGCACCCTGACCCGGAACGAGGGAACCCCACTCGGCGAGCGACGGTTACACCCATCACCTCTACGAACCGTCCACGATCGTGGTTCGATGCGAGAGCGTGCATGAGCGGGCGGCCAGTTCCAGCGATCACCGCACGGTCAACGGCCAAACGATTCGGGGAAGTGGTTCCTCGGACCGACCGAAGCGGTTCGCGGATCGCTCCATGTCGACCACTGGTACGGGACCGCAGCCGATCTCGCCGCCCGCGGATCCATCGCCGTCTACCCAGTAAAGGAAACCTCTGCTCCCGTGCTCATCGACCTCGATGAGCACGGGAGACGCCGGCCGCCCGACCACTCAACAAGCTCGATGGACGATTCGCTGTAACAGGATCGGGCCGATCGGCTAGGTAGAGGTTGTGAGCGGACGTCCACCCTGCAACATCCGTCTCTCTCACCCGGTCCCGCCCCAGCACTACTCTCCGCAGATGGCGTTCACCAGGATCACCTCCGACCCGAACCGGATGGGCGGCGTCCCCTGCATCCGGCACCTGCGCTTCCCCGTCGCCACCGTGATCGCCATGATCGCTGACGGCATGACCACCGACGAGATCATCGCCGAGCACCCCGACCTCGAACCCGACGACATCACCGAAGCCCCCAAATTCGCCGCCCTCGCCATGCAAGAACGGCAACCATCGGGCTCGGCTCGCTTGCGAACGACGATCGCCGGGTGGTCCATTCGATGACGTCAGGGTTCGACAGCATCTTGGTCAGGGCCGGCCTGGCCTCTCGATCGACGGCATCGAACATCGGCTTCCAGCGCAGCTGAGACACGGATCGGATCGTCGCCGTGAGCCACCGCGCCGGCGCGCAGATCCTGCCGCCGCGAAACCGCGACCGCCCGTGACCAAGGCACAACCATGCTCCGCCCGATCGAGAACCTTGACGGGGACGGCGACCGGCGGTAAGAACCTGGGGCCGATGGGACCCGAAAGGGGTGCATGGTGGGACGAGACAGCACGTATCGGCTCGGGATCGATCTCGGGACCACCTACACCGCGGCCGCGGTCGCGAGGGGTGACGGAACGCAAATGGTGCCCTTGGGCATCCGGACTCCCGAGATCCCGTCGGTCGTTGCCGTCATGGGCGACGAGGTGCTGGTCGGCGATGCCGCCCAACGCCAGGCGATCACCAACCCCGAATCCATCGCCCGGGAGTTCAAGCGCCGAATTGGCGACTCCACGCCGCTGATCATCGGTGGATCCCCGTGGTCGGCCGAGTCGCTCACCGGACGACTCCTCGACCATGTCTTGACCCAGGTCAAGACCATCGAGGGCGGGCCACCTGGCGAGATCGTCGTCACACACCCGGCGAATTGGCGCGAGTTCAAACTCGACCGGCTCCGCCAGGCAATGTTGCTCGCCGGGTGCGAGAACGCGTCTCTGCTACCCGAGCCCGTTGCCGCAGCTCAATTCTATGCGGCCGAGGGCCGCATTTCGGCCGGCCAATGCGTCGTCGTGTTCGATTTCGGGGGTGGAACCTTCGACGCGGCGGTTCTGCAAGCCGACGCCGACGGGTTCAGGGTGCTCGGCGCCCCGAAGGGGCTCGAGCATTTCGGCGGGATCGATCTCGATCACGCGATGCTCACCCATGTCATCGAGACCGCAGAACTCGACCTCGACGCCTTGCCGGTGACTGATTCGAATCGGCGGGCCATCAGTCGACTGAGGCAGGACTGTCGGGACGCGAAGGAGCACCTCTCCTCGGACGCGGCGACCGTCATCCCCGTGATGCTTCCGGGTCGACATACCGACGTCCGCGTGACCCGCTCCGAATTCGAGCGCATGATTCGCCGCCCGCTCCTTGACTCGATCGTCGTCGTGGAAGCCACCATCACCGGCGCGGGTCTCGAGACGCCCGACATCGACGCAGTGCTGTTGGTCGGCGGGAGCAGCCGAATCCCGATCATCGCCCAGTTGATCGGTGAACACCTCGCCCGCCCTGTGCTCTCCGATGCCCATCCGAAACACTCAGTGGCCTCGGGTGCGGCGGTCGGCAGAGTCGGAAAGCCGGTCGAACCGATTCTGCCCCTGGCGCCCCCGACGGCGACCGCCCCGTCGACCGAGCCGACCACCAACACGGGAACGCACGATCGGCCGCCGGAGACCGACCCGATCAACACCTCACGCCACGAGGACCACCGCGAGGAATCGAACCGGCTTCCCTCGTTCGGCCCCCCGCCCCCCGGAACACAGTCGGCGACAACTCCGTCGGAGGATGGCGGAAGCGACGAAGCGCTCGAACGGGCAATCCGATCGATCGCGACGCCCAAGTGGAGATCGCTCGGAGTCTTCCTTCTCCCGTTTCTGATCCAATTCGTCGAGTTCACGCGTAGCTACGGGTGGTCGGAGGTGCCACGGCTACCCTCG
>CALACD010000418.1 GCA_937890445.1 uncultured Acidimicrobiia bacterium
CGCCCGCTTCTTCGCACGCGGCCAGTCGATCCTTGATGTAGCTCTCGTCGCCGATGAGCGACGACGCCTCGAGGTACGCATCGGGCACTGCTGCTTCGGCCTCGGTCTTGTGGCCGGCCAGGTACAACGATTGGATCTGGTGAGCCTCGGCCTCCCAGCCGTATCGACTGAACAGGCTGTTGTAGAAATTGCGGCCCACCGCTCCCATTCCGCCGACGTACAACGCAGTGCCGGGGCGACCGCGATCACGAAGACCTGCGGTTTCCTCGGCCGAACCGATGGCGACCATGCCGCCGGCGATGATGTCCATGGTGCCGAGTGAGCTGGCTCGCTGTGCGAACCCTCGAGCCAAGTCGTCGCCCCACACCGACGATGCGCGTTCGGGCACGAACAGGGTAGGCAGCCAGCCATCGGCGATCTCGGCAGTCAACTCGACGTTCTTGGGGCCGAGTGCGGCCAGGAAGATCGGAATGTCGGGGCGCGGCGGATGCGTGATGATCTTGAGCGCTTTGCCCAGTCCGGTGCCTTGGTCGGGCGGGAGCGGCATGACGTAGTTCGGTCCGCTGTGTTCCAGCGGCCCCTCCCGGGCCCAGATCTTCCGACAGATCTCGACGATCTCTCGAGTCCGGCCGATTGGCTTGTCGTAGCGGATGCCATGGAAACCCTCGATCACCTGGGGGCCCGAGGCTCCGAGGCCCAACACACAACGGCCACCACTGAGGACGTCCACCCCGACCGCGGTCATGGCGAGCAGCGTGGGCGTCCGGGTATAGATGGGCAGGATCCCCGATGCGATCTCGACCCGTTCGGTCCGGGCCGCCAGATAGCCCATGACCGTGGCTGCATCCATGCCGTACGCCTCTGCCACCCAGACCAGATCGACGCCTGCCTTCTCGTAGTCGACCACGGCTTCCGCCATGGCTCGAACGTCCCCTGAGTAGTTGACCGGCATGCTCAGTTTCATGTCTGCAAACTAGCGCCGATCTCGCGTCGCGGCCCTTCCGGTCAGCTCCGGACGACAGTACGAGATGCCCAGGATCGCGATCGCTCGAGGCCTCGATTCAACAGAACGAGCCGAGTCATCTACGCTCACGCCCGTGCCTGGATGGACCTATGCAGACGTATTGGAATCTGTTGCCGCGTCGATACCTGACGCGCCCGCATTGTTGCACGGTGGTCGCGCCACGACCTGGGCCGAGCTCGACAAGCGGGCTGACGGCTTGGCGGCCTACCTCCTGGACGCAGGATGCAAACACCAGGACAAGGTGGCGTTCTATCTCTACAACCGGCCCGAATACCTCGAGTTGTTCACCGCCTGCTCCAAGGCCTCCTTGGTCCACGTGAACACCAACTATCGCTACGCCGACGAGGAACTGTTCTACATCTGGGACAACGCTGATGCCGTCGCCGTGGTGTTCCAGGGCACGTTCACCGATGTCGTCGAACGTATCCGTCACCGACTGCCCGCCGTTCACACCTGGTTGTGGGTCGACGACGGCACCGCGCCCTGTCCGACGTGGGCGACCCCGTACGAGACCGCAGCCGCCACCCCCAATGAAGGCCGAGTGCGCAGCCCTCGTGGCCGCGACGGGGACGATTTGGTCCTCTTGTACACCGGCGGCACGACCGGCCTGCCCAAGGGAGTGATGTGGCGTCAGGACGACCTCTTCTGCGTCACCGACAAGGCGAATCGAGTCCCCCTTCCGGCCGACAACGACCTCGGCGCCGACGGCCTGTCCCCTGCGGTACGAGCCAGGACCTCCAAACCGGGACCGCTCAGCCTGCCGGCGTGCCCGTTGATGCACGGAACGGGACTCTTCAACGCGTTGAACACCCTGGCTCTCGGAGGGTCGGTGGTCACGATGCAGCAAACCCGATTCGACGTCGAGGAGTTCCTGGATGTGATTCAGGACGCCGGGGTCAAGAGCACGTTCATCGTCGGTGACGCCTTCGCCAAACCAATCCTCAAGGCGCTGGACGCCGAGCCGAACCGGTGGGACATTTCCTCGCTCCGGGTGATCATCTCGTCGGGAGTCATGTGGAGCAGCGAATCGAAACAGGGGCTGCTCCGCCACAACGAGGCGCTCATCCTCGTCGATGCCTTCGGATCGTCGGAAGCAGTCGGCATGGGCAGCTCCGTGTCGTCGGGAGCCGACGCGGCCAAGACTGCCACCTTCACCCTCAGCCCCGAGTCGGTGGTCATCACCGACGACGGTCGACTGGTCGAACCCGGGTCGGATGAGATGGGCAAAGTCGGGCTGCGGGGCCGCACGCCCGTGGGGTACTACAAGGATCCCGAGAAGTCGGCGACGACCTTTCCCACCATCGATGGCGTTCGCTACTCGGTGCCCGGCGATTTCGCCACCATTGGCGCCGACGGCACGATCAATTTGTTGGGACGAGGTTCGGTCTGCATCAACAGCGGAGGCGAGAAGATCTTTCCCGAGGAAGTCGAGGAAGTCCTCAAGCTGCATCCGGGCATCGACGACGCCGTGGCCGTCGGCATCCCCGACGACCGCTTCGGTCAGGCCGTCACTGCGGTCGTCCAGGCCGGCCCCGGGCTCGACGAGGCCGACGTGATCGCCCACGTCAAATCCCACCTCGCCGCCTACAAGGCTCCGAAGCGCATCTTTGCGGTCGACGATCTCGAACGGGCGGCGAACGGCAAGGCCGACTACAAGAGGTGGACGAGCCATGCCACCGAACTGTCGGGTCTGACGTGACGAGCCACCCGAGCGAGATGATCAGCGGACGGTCCTCGCTTCCTGCCGCCGACTACATCGCTGAGACCAGGAGGCTCTACGACAGCCTCGGCTACGACTCGTACCGATGGGCCGATGAACGTGCGACACCGGCTCCCTGGGCGGCGATCGACAAACCGTTGTCGCAGTCCCGGATCCTGCTGATCGGGTCCGGGGGTCTGTACCGGCACGGCCAGATCGCCTTCCACACCAAGGACGACACCTCCATTCGCCTCATTGCGTCGGACACGCCGACCGACGAGCTCCGCACCGCCCACTTCGCCTACGACCAGACCGATGCCCGGACCGATCCCAACTGCGTCTTTCCTCTCGATGTCTTGCGGGCCATGGTTGACGACAGCGAACTCGGAGGGCTCACCGAATCTGCGGTGGCCTTCATGGGTGGGGTCTACTCCACTCGGCGCTTGCGCGAAGAAACCGTGCCGCTCATCCTCGAGCAATGTCATCGACAGGAACCCGATCTGGTGCTGCTGGTCCCCGTTTGACCGGTCTGCCATCAGTCGGTCGGACTGATCGCCCGCGAGATCGAAGCAGCCGGATTCCCCACCATTGGACTGACATCGGCGTTGTCCATCACCCGAAGTGCCAACCCGCCTCGGTCGGTCTTCATCGATCTGCCCCTGGGGCACACCTCGGGTATGCCCCATGATCGCAACGGCCAACGATCCATCGTCAGCCAGGCGCTGATCGCCGGGGCCGCCATGACCGAACCCGGCACGATCGACCAGCTCGACTTCACCTTCGTCGATGACGACTGGAAGGCCGACCCGCTGTCCTGGAGCCGAAAACGGCAGTCAGCTGGTCAGACCAGGACACGGGGCGGCGACAGCCGCACCGGGCGTTCGGCTCAACCAGTCTTCCAGGACGAGGCCGACGCCGCCGCTGCCGAAGGGATCAGTTGGGATGAACAGTGCCTGGTGTGCATCGGCCTTCAGCCCCCGGACTGACCCCCCGACTGACGCCGTCAGCCGGTGAAGGGCTCGAACATCGGAGGACGCTTCTCCAGGAAGCTCGCAACTCCCTCCTTGAAATCTGACCGTTTCAGCGATGCCCGCATGAACTCGTTCGACTCCGTCATCGCGTCTGCGATCGCCATGCCCGGATGGTTGTAGACCTGCTCCTTGATGACTGCAATCGACGTCGGGGACACGTTGGCGGCCACGTCACGGGCGTAGGCCAGGGTCTCGGCCAGGAGTGATTCTGCCGGGAAGACCTTGTTGACAACTCCCATTTCCTTGGCTTCCTCGGCGAGAAAGACGCGACCCGATGCCAGCAGATCGATGG
This sequence comes from uncultured Acidimicrobiia bacterium, assembly GCA_937890445.1. Classification (GTDB taxonomy): domain Bacteria; phylum Actinomycetota; class Acidimicrobiia; order Acidimicrobiales; family SZUA-35; genus JAHECQ01. Next base: position 4,047 of record CALACD010000418.1, read on the forward strand.
CGACCGCTTGCCCGACGAGTCGGGGCAGGGTCCACGAAACCCCGTGCTCCGCGATCAGACCGCGGCGGCTGAAGGCCGTGGTGAACTTGGCACCCTCGGCGGCGAAGCGCAGATCGCAGGCCACGGCATGAACGAATCCGAGCCCGGCGCACGCACCGTTGACAGCGGCGATGACCAACTTCTTGATACCCAAGACGTAGGTCGCGTCACGGCGATCGGGCTCACCGCTCTGGCCACCGGATTGGATGCCCTGCAACACGTCCATATCGGCCCCGGCGCAGAAGCCTCGACCGGCCCCGGTGACGACGATGACCTTCACCTCCGGGTCCGCTTCGGCCCGGTCGAGTGCGTTGAAGTAGGCAGTGCCCAGCTCGCCGTTCCAGGCATTGAGCCGTTCCGGCCGGTTCAACGTGATCACGGCCACGTTGTCGTTCACCTCGTAGAGCACGCTCGAGTTCGATGTCGAGGTGCTGCCGGTGTCGTTGTTGGTTTCCGTCATCGTTTTCGTTTCCCCTCAGCTACGCCACGGCGAACCGTGTCGGTCGGATTCTCGTCCGTTGCGCCAACGCTAATCGCAGGCATGGAGTCGAAGCGAAGCGAACACCCCTATGCTCGACGCCGATCCTCACACGACACCAGGAGTCGCAGAACCATGGCAGAACTCGGATTCGACGGCAAGGTTGCGATCATCACCGGCGCCGGTGGCGGTCTGGGGCGCGAGCACGCCCTCGAGTTTGCTCGTCGAGGAGCACGCGTACTGGTGAACGACCTCGGCGGCTCCGTGGACGGAACCGGCGGCTCCAAGACCGCTGCCGAGAGTGTCGTGGCCGAAATCGAGGCGCTCGGCGGCGAAGCCGCCGCCAACGGCGACAGCGTCGCAACCGAAGCGGGCGGACAAGCCATCGTCAAGGCCGCCATCGATGCCTTCGGCCAGGTCGACATCGTGGTCAACAACGCCGGCATCCTTCGGGACAAGACCTTTCTCGGGATGACCGACGACCTGCTGACACCGGTCATCGACGTGCACCTGAAGGGCGCCTTCTTCGTTGCTCGTCCGGCCTGGGAGTACTTCCGCGAGCAGGGATCGGGACGGGTCATCAATACCTCTTCGGCCTCTGGACTGCTCGGCAACTTCGGTCAGACCAACTACGGCGCGGCGAAGATGGGCCTCGTCGGGCTGACCCGAGTCATGGCGGCCGAGGGGGCGAAGTACAACATCAAGGTCAACGCAGTGGCTCCTGCCGCTCGCACCCGTATGACCGAGGATCTCCTCGGTCCGCTCGCCGACTCCCTCGACCCGAAGCTCGTCACACCACTCGTCGTCTGGTTGGCGCACGAGAGCTGCGACACCTCCGGAAACATCTACAGCGCAGCCGGCGGAACGGTGGCCCGGTTCTTCATCGGACTCACGCAAGGGACCCACCGCGGCAGCGAGATCTCGGTGGAGTCGGTTCGTGACGACTGGGAACAGATCAACGACGAGACGGGGTACATCGTGCCGGGCAGCCCCGCCGACGAGTTCAAGAAGCTCTTGGCTCAGTGGAAGGCAGCCGGGGAATAGCGGCTCGTTGTTCGAGACCGAGTGTTTTCCAGCGAGTGATCCGCGACCGACTGATCCAGCGCTTCGAGGCGTGGCATCCGATTGTTCAGTTCGTCGACGCCCACGTGGACGAATGGTTCGAGCCGTTGCGGGGACGGCCTGCGATCGACACCGTCGCCTACTTCGCCAGCGAACTGGCCGACTTCTCCGTGGGCTGGCACCTCCTCAATGGCGGTGTCGCCCTCGTTCGCCCCGATCTGGAGCACAAGGCACTGCACATGGCCCTGACTCTCGGAGTCGAGTCAGCACTGGTGAATGGTGCCATCAAGCCGCTCTTCGATCGACCTCGCCCGGACGGTTGGGAACAGGTGTCGAGCCTGACGGTGCGGCGGCCGAAAACGGCCAGCTTTCCCAGCGGTCACGCAAGTTCGGGTGCCGTTGCCGCCGTGTTGCTGAGCGACGCCGTTCCCGAGCTGAAGATCGTGTGGTGGACGCTGGCGGGAGTGGTGGCCGGAAGTCGCATCTACACCCGAATGCACCACGCATCCGACGTAGCGGCCGGGGCAGTGGTCGGGACCGCGATCGGTCTGGTTGCGCAACGATTGACGTCGAAATGAGATGGTGCCTGCACCGGCGTCGCTTCGACGACCAGTCCTCGCCAAGTTGGTGTTTTCGGCTTGCCTTTGTGACACTGGGGCCGATGTCGAGGCAGCATCATGTCTGAGGTCCTGGTGAGCGCGATCAGCGAGGCAGTCGGACTACGCCGAGAGGCCCGGCTGACAGCAGGTGAGCTGCCGCTGTGGCTGGCCCGGTTGCACGGCTCTCTCCCGATCGGTGATCACGTGAAGTTCACCTTGAGCGGAACCCTGCCGGTGCCCTTGGATGAAGTGCTCAAGGGCGGAGGCTTCGAGATGGCCAACGGTGTGCTGGTCCGACTCGAGACCCTGCCCGACATCGTGTCCGACGACATGCGCCTGCTGGTGTGCGGACTCAACCCGAGCCCTCACGCAGCCGAATCGGGCATTGCCTTCTCACGACCCGGGAACCGCTTCTGGCCGGCGGCACTGCAGTCAGGACTCGTCACGATCGACCGTGACCCCCAACGAGCACTCGTCGGTCACGGAGTCGGGTTCACCGATCTGGTCAAGCGCACGACGAGTCGGGCCAACGAGCTGGCCGTGACCGAGTATCGAACCGGCATCGCTCGATTGGAGCGGCTGACCGCATGGCTCAAGCCGACCACGATCATCATGGTCGGTCTGACCGGTTGGCGAGCAGCTACCAAGTCCGACGCGACTGCGGGCTGGCAGAACCGTTCCCTCGGCGGTCGACCCGTCTACCTGATGCCGAACACCAGCGAGCTCAATGCCCATGAAACCCTCGACACCCTGGCCGCCCACCTGGGAGCGGCACAGGCTGCACCCCCCCTCATCGATCTGGCAAGCTGAACTCAAGGCCGACCTCGAACCAGCCGACCATTCCGAGGTCGGGTCGATGGTGGGAGATGTGGCTGCAAACACCGATTCGGCAGCGAAGGAGTCCCGGTGGAGAAGGTAGAGGTGAGGCGACGATGGGCCGTCGAGACCCTCTTCGGCCTTCTCGTGGCGGCGGCTCTCGCCGCCGGTGCCGTCGGCACCGCAGATCTGCTGACCTCGGACACCTCGGTATCCGACACCTCAGCATCGACGGGACCGCTGTCGCCGTCGGGCAACCCTCCACCCCGCGTCGCCTTCGCCGACCGACACATCGAGGCCCTCGCCACCGAAGCGATGCGTCAGATCAGCTATCCCTGGACCGAACGGCTCCCGGATTGGTACGTCGAGTTCGTTCCAGGAGACGACGACGTCGCGGGCTACACCTGGAGCCACGAACAGCGCATCGAGATCTTCGTACGCCCCGGGGACACCGCCGACTCGTTGGCCCGAGTGCTGGCCCACGAGTTGGGCCACGCGGTCGATGTCACCTTCAACGATGGCAATGAGCGTCGCCGTTGGCTGGACCAGCGAGGAGCCCCCGACGCTCCCTGGTGGCCCAACAGCGGATCGGCCGATTTCGACACTGGCGCCGGTGATTTCGCCGAGTGCTTCGCGGTCTGGCAGGTCGGCGATCAGGACTACCGAGGTCGACTCGCGCCAAGTCCGTCCCTGCTCGATCTCGCCCTCTTGGTACAGCTCGCCCAAGGCTGAGGGGCCTACGGGTGGGCGGCCGGGAAATCAGCCGGCTTCGCCGTCGAGAACCTCAGCAGCAGTGTCTGCGGCCTCTGCGGCGGCACCGTCGGTCACGTCGAGTTTCTCGGCGAGATCGATCTCGTCATCGCCATCGAACTTGTCCCGGACCTTGTCGATGGTCTCGCTGAACTTGCCTCCGGTGGCACCGTCCACCGCGTCAGCGGCCTTGTCCACGACACCATCAACGGCGTCAACGGCATGCTTGCCCAGCTCAGCGGCCTTGTCGGCCACGCCACCCAACGCCCCGGTGGCCTTGTCGGCCACGCCACCCAACGCTCCTCCAGCGTTGTCCGATGCGCCTCCGAAGAGGGCCTTCACCTTGTCGAGGATCCCCATGATTGCTCCTTGTTCGTGATCTCGGACCACCGCCCAGGCGACGATCGATCCAGATGCCGGTTCGGCATCAGCGACCAGTCTGCCTGATTTCCGTGGCATTGGTGCGATGCCGATCGTGACGTGACACGCTCTTCACATGGAACGACTTCCCGGAAAGCTGTTCATCGGCGAAACGCTCGACGACGCTGGTACCCGCACCGGTGAGCCCGTGCTGCTGGAGAGCGCCGACTTCACCACACACGGAGTCATCGTGGGCATGACCGGCTCGGGCAAGACCGGACTCGGCATCGTGCTTCTGGAGGAAGCACTGCTGTCGGGGGTCCCGGTGCTGGCCATCGATCCCAAGGGTGACCTGAGCAACCTGGCCCTGAACTTCCCGAAACTGCAGGCAGCCGACTTCGAGCCATGGATGGATGAGGGTACGGCCCGGGTCGAGCAGACGACGGTGGCGGCACTGGCGGAGAAGACGGCTGCGACCTGGTCGGACGGTCTTGCGTCGTGGGGTCTGAGCGGCGACGACGTCGCACGACTGGGACAGGCGGCCCGCACCGTCATCTACACTCCCGGATCCAACGCAGGCGTCTCGCTGAACGCGCTCGGCCGGTTGACCGTCCCGTCGTCGGACGACCCCGCCGTCCGGCAGGACGAAGCCGATAGCACGATCAGCGGCCTGCTCAGTCTGGTCGGCGTCGAGAGCGACCCTCTCTCGGGCCGTGAGCACATCCTGTTGGCCAATCTGATCATGCGCTCGTGGGAGTCGGGTACCGATCTGGATCTGCCGACCCTGTTGGGCCAGATCCTGGATCCCCCCATCCGCAAGCTGGGGGTGCTCGATCTCGACGCCTTCTTCCCTCCCGCCGATCGCCAGGCGCTGGTCATGAAGCTGAACGGCCTGTTGGCTTCTCCATCGTTCGCGGCCTGGTCCGAAGGCGAGCCATTGGACATTCCGACCATGCTGTGGGAATCCGACGGCACCCCGCGGGCCGCCATCGTCTCTCTGGCCCATCTGGAGGAATCCGAACGACACTTCGCCATCACCTTGGTGCTCAGCCGACTGATCAGCTGGATGCGGTCCCAAGCCGGCACCGGCGAACTCCGCGTCCTCGTCTACATCGACGAGGTCATGGGGCTGGCTCCGCCCACGGGGAACCCGCCACCCAAGAAGCCGATTCTGACGCTGCTCAAGCAGGCCCGCGCCTTCGGCGTGGGGCTGGTGCTCTCGACCCAGAACCCCGTGGACCTCGACTACAAGGCCATCAGCAACGCCGGGACGTGGCTGATCGGCCGACTCCAGACCGAACAGGACAAGAATCGGCTGATCGATGGACTCCGTGGCGCGGATGGTGGCGTCGATGTCGCCGAAGTGGCCCGCATCATCAGCAGTCTCGGAAAGCGACAGTTCGTCCTCCGCACGACCCGCTCCAGTTCCCTCCCGCTCCTGGCCACTCGATGGGCGCTCAGCTATCTGGCCGGCCCCCTCACCAGCGAGCAGATCGGTACCTTGATGGCAGGCCACGGGGAGACCATCGACCCCGTCACCACGCCGCCTGCAGGTGCCGATCCGGAGACTCCTCAGCTGGCTGACGACGAGTCCGCGCTTCCTCCCCAGTTCCCCGAAGGTCTGGGCATCCGTTTCGTCCGACCCGGCGCACCGTGGCTGGCTGCTGTGGGGGCCGACACGTCATCGACTCGCCTCCAGGCAGTGATTGCGGCCCGGGTCAACATGCTCTTCGACGACACCAAGGCGGATCTCCGGGAGTCGGAGGAGTGGGAGGCCATCATCCCCCTCACCGGTGACGGTATCGACGTCGACCGCGCCATCGCCATCGACTTCGACGACCGCGACTTCAGCACCGAGGCACCAGCAGATGCTCGCTACGTGTCTCCCACCTTCGCGTTGACGAAATCGGCCCTGAGCGCGGCCCAGACCGCACTCAAGGCCAAGCTCTACACCGAAGAGACGCTGGTGCTGCACCACAATGCCCATCTCAAACTGTGGTCCCGTCCCGGTGAGTCGGTCGAAGACTTCACTGCTCGTTGCCACGCAGCAGCAGAGGACGCTGCCGACGAGGCAACCGCCAAGATACGGGAGAAGCTCGAGGCCCGCCGGGATCGGATCCAGGCTGCCCTGGCCAAGGCCGAGGATCGCGTGGCCGAGATCAGCGTGCAGCAGGAAGGCAAGAAGACTCAAGATCTGGTCGACATCGGCACCAGCATCCTGGGCAGCCTCCTCGGCGGGCGCAGCCGCACCCGGGGCATGGCGACCGCAGCTCGTCGAGTTGCGTCGGGCCGTCGGAACGCCTCGACCGGCGCGGCCCAACTCGAGACCGCTCGCAATCGCGTGGCCGAGAGGATCGAAGAACTCGACGAGTTGGAGGCCGATCTCGAGGACGCCGTCATCGAGATCGACGACGAGTGGACGGAGAAGGCCGAGTCCATCGAGGAGGTCCATGTCCCGTTGGAGAAGACCGACATCACCATCGAGGACTTCGACCTCGTCTGGTTGCCGATGATCTGATGGGCGCCGGTGGGGGCGCGCCCGTCAGTCGGGAGCGAGATCTCGCAGCGCCTGCACCGGATCGATGTCGGCGAACCCCATGACCGAGAGGGCCGGCGTCGTCACCCCGGCATCCACGTACCGCCGGATCTGCTCCCTGCAGGACTCGGGTGAGCCGTGCAGGATCAACTCGTCGACCACCGAGTCGGGGATTGCGGCCAGTGCGGCCTTGCGGTCGCCGGCGGCCCATGCGTCCCACATGCCCTGAAGGGAATCACGACCCAACCAGCGATGGAACGCTGCGTACACGGGCACGTTCAAATAGGCCGCGATGGCGAACCTGGCCTGCTCACGCACCTTGTCGGCATCGGTGCTCGGGCATACGAAGATGCGGGCCACGATCTCCCGCGGACCAGGGTTGACGGCCGCTGCGGCCCCGGCGGCGACGATGGGTGCAACCTGGCGCACGTCATCAGCCGACAGCCAGTTGATGATGGCGCCATCGCCCTCACGACCGTGGGGCCCGCACCCCTGAACAAGCCGCCGGCGC
>CALACD010000419.1 GCA_937890445.1 uncultured Acidimicrobiia bacterium
CGAGTACTGCGGATTGGGCCACGGTCCGAAGGCTGCGAACAACGAGAAGTCAGCCCGGTTGTTGACCTGCGACGTCCCGGTCTTGCCGACGATTGGATACCGGTCGAGATCGAAGCCGGCGAAAGCCTGGGTTGCCGTTCCCGTCCTGGCCACCCGAAGCAGCCCGTCTCGGATCGGTGCGAGATAGGCCGGATTCAGAGGAAGGTCGTTGTCGACCCGCGGCAGGAACTCCTGATCCTCGGCACCGGGGGCGCCGCCCGAGACGCGATCGATGAGACGGGGCTGATAGCGCACGCCACCGGTCGCCAACATGGCATAGGAATTCGCCAGCTGAAGCGGCGTCACCAACAAGTCTCCCTGACCGATCGACAGATTGACGTTGTCGCCGGTGAACCAACCTCGATCTTCACCGAACTCGGCCCTGCGATTTTCCGGAGTGGGTACCCGACCGTCCTCTTCGACCGGTAGTTGAACTCCGGTCGGCTTCCCGAAACCGAACAACTCGGCAGTGTCTTGGATCACGGTCTCCCCGTACAACGCCTGTTCGACCCAGAACCGCTCCCCCAACGAGTAGTAGTAGGTGTCGCTGGACACCTCCAGCGATGTGCGCAGATCGACCTCTCCCAACACGACCTCACCGGCGTTGCGGAACACGCAGCCGGCGCCACTGGTGGACGACGTGCAGTTCTCGATCGTGTATCGGCCTTGGTCGTTCCACAGCTCCCACTCGGAGCGGGCCCCGGACTCGAGGGCGGCATAGGCGGTGACTGGCTTGAACGTCGAGCCTGGCGCGTACAGGCCACGGGTCGATCGGTCGAGGAACGGCTGATCGGGCCGATCTCGGAGGTACGCGAACTGCTCGGCACCGATGCCGAAGACGAAGTCGGAAGGGTCGAAGGTCGGGACCGACGCCAGTGCCACGACCGAACCGTCGTTCACATCGAGAGCCACCAGGCTGCCCGCTTCGGCCACATGGGGCGAGCATCCCTTGCAGGCTTCGCGACGTCGGGCCAGACGAAGCTCGTCGATCAAGATCTGCTCGGCCGAGTACTGGAGATCGATGTCGATGCTCAAATGGATGTCTTGGCCTGGAATCGCGTGTTGCAGCACTTCGACTGTGCCGATCACCCGGTTGTTCGCATCGATCTCGACCTTGCGAATCTCCGGCAGACCTCGCAGCGAATTCTCGAACAGGCGCTCGATACCTGCCAGACCCAACTCGTCACCAGGGAAGTAGATTTTGGTGCGGTTGGCGGCGTTGAGTTCGTTGGCCCGATCCTGATTGGCCACCGTTCCCGTATAGCCGATGATGTGCGACCCGATCGAGCCGTAGGGGTAGACGCGAATCCAACGGCGCTCCACGTGGAAACCGGCGAGATCTCGCTCGGCCATGGCGACCCATACCTGCTCGCCCACGTCATCGGCCACGACGACGGGCTTGAGTGAACCGTTCCTGGCTGCCTGGAAACGCGTCTCGAGCGCCTCGACCTTCATCTTGATGCCTTGGCCATTCAGCTCATCGGCGACCTCACGATAGATGTCGAAACGGGCCTCCTCATCGAACTCGCGCAACTCGGTCCAATCGAGTACCACGACCAGGGATTCGCGTCGGCCTGCCAACAGGCGGCCCTTGGCGTCGTAGATCTGGCCTCGTGGGGCCTCGGTGAAGATCTCCCGCGTCCGATTGGCAGCCGCAGTCTCCGCGAACTCGGGAGCCTGCATCACCTGGAGGAACCACAGGCGGGCCACCAGCGCGGCGAAGAGGCAGAAGGTGAAGAGTGCCAAGGCACCCATCCGGCGCTGTGCGATGTCGCCCGTGGTCACGAGCTCACCGCCTCCTGGCTGGCGCCGATCTCGGGATCGAGCAACAACGATGCAATCCGGGTCGCAGGATGAACCAACACCGCTCCTTGCAACGAGGCAAGAGCCAGTTGGATCAGCCATTCCGTCCCGTCGGGCGGACTCTCTCCGAAGATCCCGCCGACCGTCCAGGTCAGTGCAGTGACGATCGACACGGCTCCTGCGCCCTGCACCGAACGAAAGGATGCGCCGGCTTCCAGCATGCGAATCCGTGCAACCGACAAGGCCCAAGCTGCGACGCACAGAACCAGTGCATGCAACCCGAACGGTCCGAACTGGTAGAGATCAACAAGGAGACCGGCGGCAAAGCCCAGCACCGCGGCTTCGTTCGGACGAGTCACGAACCCGATCCCGACCACGAGGAGCAACGGCAGGTCGATGCGCGAACCGAACACCCGAATCTGGTCGAACGTCACGGCCTGCAGAACTGCGGCCACCGTGACCATGGCGAGGGCGTAGGAGGTCCGCAACCGTGTCATCATCGAGGCTCCGCAACCAGAAGCACGGTGATGTACCCCAACCGTTCCAGATCGGCCGCAGGCTCGAGTGTCCGCTGGTCTCCCGTCGGGCCGACGACGAGCGTCCCGACCGGTATCCCTCCCGGGTAGCGGCTCCGGTCGAACCCGCTGGTCTCGTACCGGCCGCCGTCAATGGCCAGCTCAACGGAGTTCGCGTCGAGGTCGACCACCATGGCAGAACCAGCCCCGGTCCCTGTTGCAACACCAATGGCTCCGGTTTCTGCACTGAGAACGCCGACACTGAACCGGGGATCGGTGACGACCCGGATCACCGATCGATCCGACGTCGTGAGGATCACTCGCCCAACGAGACCTTGTCCGGTGACGACCGGCATGTCCTGTTCGACCCCGTCATCGCTGCCCCGATTGATCTCCACGATCCGCTCGAGGCCGGTGTCGCGATCGGCGACCACCCGAGCAGTCACTCGCGGCACATCTCCCAGGTAGTCCAGTTCGGTGGCGTTGAGGAGCTGCTGCAGCTCGAGTTCGGTGTCCGGCAACCGCTCGACAACACCCTCGAGCTCGGCCACTCGCCGTCGAAGCTGGGCATTCTCCTCCTGGAGGTAGCCATAGTGGACGGCTCCCTGCCAGCCGTCACTCAATGGGCTGACGGCCCATTGCACCACGCTGCGAACGGGTTGGGTGACCACCAGCGTGACCCGACGGGCCGCCTGCAGGGGACCGAAGCCGCGGGCATCGATGGTCATGAGTGCCAGCGCAGTCGCAATCAACAATACGACGAGTCGGCGTGACGGAACTGTGGGTCGGGCCACCGGCTGCGGAGATTAGTCCTGTTGGTTCGGATACAGATTGCGGAGGGAGTCGTACGCCTCCAAGTATTGACCAGATCCGATGGCGACGGCATGCAAGGGGTGGCGAGCCATCTTGATCGGCATGCCCGTCTCGGCGTGGAGACGGGTGTCCAGACCATGTAGCAACGCTCCCCCTCCGGCCAGGGTGATGCCGTGTTCCATGATGTCCGCAGCCAGTTCCGGTGGTGTCTTGTCCAAGGTCACCTTGACCGCATCGACGATGGAGCTGACCGGTTCGGCCAGGGCATCGCGGATCTCCTCGGTCGTGGTGACGATGGTCTTGGGAAGTCCGCTGACCAGATCGCGGCCTCGGATCTCGGCTTGATATTCCTCGGGCAATCGATCCGCCGAACCCAGCTGGATCTTGATCTCTTCCGCCGTACGCTCGCCGAGCGCAAGCGAATATTCCTTCTTGATGTAATTGATGATCGACTGATCCAACTCGTCGCCACCGATCCGTACCGACTGACTGGCCACGATCCCACCCAGGGAGATGACGGCCACTTCGGTGGTGCCACCTCCGATGTCGACGATCATGTTTCCGGTCGGATCCTGTACAGGCAGACCGACGCCGATGGCGGCCGCCATCGGCTCTTCGATGATGATGGCCTGACGGGCACCGGCGAATTCGGCGGCGTCTCGAACGGCACGTTGCTCGACTCCGGTGATGCCTGACGGGACGCAGATGACGATGCGAGGTTTGGCCACCCACCGGCCTGGGCTCACCTTCTGGATGAAATACCGGAGCATCTCTTCGCAGATGTCGAAATCGGCGATGACGCCATCCTTCAATGGCCGGATGGCCTGAATGTGGCTCGGGGTTCGCCCGATCATCCGTTTGGCCTCGATGCCAACGGCCAGAGGTCGACCGGTGTTGACATTGACGGCGACAACCGAGGGTTCATCGAGGACGATGCCGTGGCCCCGAACATAGACCAGGGTGTTGGCGGTGCCGAGATCGACCGCCATGTCTCTTGCACCGACGGAGCCGAGCAAACTCGAGAATCGTCTTGCCATAAGGTCCACCCCCTCCACCGGGAGCGTTGCCCGGACACGGTGCGTGGGCAACGGGGAAAGGTTACGAGGCCGGCGGCGACTCCACAAGGGCACCCTTGCCCGTTGGAATTCCGGGCTGGTGCCCCATTTGAGTGTTCCGAGACCTCCACACCCGCCTGACCGGGCCCAACGCGGGCGACGTGGGGTCAGGCAAGGTCGGGAAAGAAGATGGCGATTTCTCGCTCGGCCGACTCGTTGGCGTCGGAACCGTGCACCAGGTTCTCGGTCATGAGGGTACCGAAGTCACCCCGAATCGTTCCGGGAGGCGCCGACGCCGGGTTCGTCGGCCCCATGAGGGTTCGGACGATGGCGAAGGTGTCCTCGGGTCCTTCGATGACGGCCACCAGGGCCGGGCTCCGGCTCATGAAGGCAGTGAGATCAGCATAGAACGGCTTGCCCACGTGCTCTTCGTAGTGACGTGCCAGTGTGTCGGCATCGAGCAGCCGTAGTTCGGCGGCGACGATCTTGAGCCCCTTGCGCTCGAAGCGACTCAGGATCTCGCCGACGAGTCCACGCTCGACGGCATCGGGTTTGCAAAGGACGAGGGTTCTGCTCACGACGGTGATGGTAGCTGACTCGTCAGATGCTCAGTGCCTGCGAACCAGGGCTGCTCGGATCGTTGCAAGCGACCTGGATGGCGTAGTTGCTGGGGCCGTTCATGTCGAGGCAGTTGCCGGTGGCGACGTTCTGGTACATCACGGTTCCGCCTGCGGCCGGGATCTCGATCCAGGTCTGATCAGCGCCCCCGTCACAGGGAGCGGTATCGACCCAGTTGTCGAACGACGGCTGGAAGCAGGTTCCCCAGTACACCGAGGTCAGGGTCATCGAGCCGTCGGGGTTCTGCACAGAGCTGATCCGTCGGGTGCTGCTGCTGGTGTTGCAGCTGGTCCGGAAAAGGTAGGTGTAGGTGCCGTTGCCGCCGTTGACCCGCAAACACAGGCCGTCCCAGGTGCCGACCTGCTGGTTGGTGAACTCGGTGCCTCCGGGGTACGGGTTACCGGGACCGGGGTCGGTCAGCGGGAACTGCTGGTTCGGATTGCCGTGGCAGGTCCACTGGATGAGTTGGACACCGTCGACACCGCTCGAGCCCGGCACGTCCATGCACTTGCCGGTCTGACGATTGACCAGAGTGTCGCCCACGACGTCCCACAGTTGGCCTTGGTTTCCGTCAGCACAGGCCTGAAGGACGAGGCCATTTCCATTGCTGCTCCCTGACGGGGCGACGCACTGCCCGTTGATCTGGATCTGGGACCCGCCAGCGGAACTCTGCTGGATCGAGACGTCCTGATCGGCGCCACTGTCGCAAGCCGACTGGACGACCTGCGAGCCATTGCCTTGGAGACACATCCCGCTGCTCACGGCCGCGATCCCACCGGCATAGGTCTCGGTGTAGGTCGGGCCCACCGCCTTGCTCGACGATGATGCGACCGTCGTCGACGTGGACGTCGATGTGGACGTCGAGGTGGAGGTCGACGAGGTGGGAGCAGCCGTCGTCGAGGTCGCCGTGGTGGGCGGAGTGGTGGGCTGCGCCCAGTCAGGCGGAGCGTCCAGCACTGACGTGGCGACGAACTCCCGCGGAGCTCTGGGCGTACCGATCTGCCCTCCGGTCTCGTTGAGATAGGTGGCCGACCCGGAATCGAGCTGGTCGATGGCACCCAGACTCACGGCAGTGAACGTGGCCATGGTCAGTGCGTAGCCGATGAGTGTCGCGCCTCGCTGGAGACGTCGTCGGTATCTCGTTCGGAGGTTCACTCTTGGTCCTTCGACCAAATCGGCCTCGACCTTGAGGGTCCGACCGCTCCGATCGCTGGGTGGATCTACCCTCGGTCGACGTCGAGCGAGCGTGCAGCCGCCCGCACTTCTCCCACCACATACAGGCTTCCTGCCACCAGCACGAGATCCTCGTCGGCCGTCACCGCTTTCGCCCGACGCAATGCATCGACGGCGTTCGGTACGACTTCGACCTGAATCCCGAGTTCACCGGCCGCGGCCGCGAGCTCGGCGACCGGAAGCGCCCGCGACCAATCCGGCTGGGTCACGATGACGGCATCGAAGTCATCGGCGCCGATGGCCTCCAGCATTTCGACCGGATCCTTGCCCTGCAGCAGGCCGATGACCAGCACCCACGATCCGAGTCGAGCGAACTCGCTGTCGAGCGTCCGTCGGGCGGCGATGGCGCCAGGGGGATTGTGGGCGCCGTCGAGGATCACCGTCGGCTCTCGGCTGACGACCTCGAATCGGGCCGGCAGCTCGACCGATTCCAGGGCTTCGGTGATGACCTCGGGCTCCAACGAACGATCGAAGAATGCCTCGACCGCCGCGATTGCCGTTGCCGCGTTGTCGCCCTGGTGGACTCCGTGGAACGGAATGTGGAGTTGTTCGTAGAAGCCGTGTGGTGTTCGCAGATCGATCACCCGGCCACCGACGGCCGGCAGATTCGATTCGACCACGAAGTCGGTTCCGGCCACCCAGATGTCCCGACGCGGTTCGAGGTCGACGACGTCGCGGACGTCGGTCATCGGGTCGCCCAGCACGACGTGACTGTCCGGTTCGATGATGCCTGCCTTCTCGGATGCGACGTGGAGCCACCAGCCGTCGGCGCCATCGGTATGGTCCTTCCCGATGTTGGTGATGACGGCAACGTCGGCGTGCACGATGTTGGTGCTGTCGAACCGCCCGAGCATGCCGACCTCGACCACGGCGACGTCGACGCCAAGCTCCGCAAACCACACGAGAGCTGCCGCGGTGAGCAAATCGAAACGCCCCGGCCGGATGGTCAACAGCGGCTCCACGTCGGCCAGCAACGTGATCACTCGGGCGAAGTCCTCGTCGGAGATGTAGCGGCCGTCGTAGGCCAACCGTTCGTTGATGCGTTCGATGTTCGGACTGGTGTAGGTGCCGACCGACAACCCGGTGGCCGCCAACATGGCCGACGTGTACCGAGAGGTGGAACCCTTGCCGTTGGTCCCGGTGACATGGATGACCCGGAACGATTCCTGCGGGTCGCCCAGGACGTGCATCAGTTCTCGGATGGCGTCGAGGCCCAGACCTTCGGTTCTTCCCGCGGTGGGCATGACCGGTGCTGGTCCTCGTCCGACGCGTCGACCTTCGAAGTTGGTGTGGGCCTCCAGGTAGGCCTGAGCTTCTGAGAAGTTCAAATGATCGGTTCTAGGACGCTGCCCGACGGGGGCGGGATTTGGTCTCGGGAGCACGTGGTCGAAGAGTCGGGGCGGCTTTGTCCAGCACGGTCGGGGCGTCGATCACACAAGTCCCCACGTCCTCTCGACCGGGAATGTCGTACATGACGTCGAGCAGGACCTCTTCCAGGATGGCCCGGAGCCCACGCGCACCCGTCCCACGCAACAGGGCCTGGTCAGCGATGGCATGGAGCGCCGATTCGGTGAACTCCAGTTCGACGTCCTCCATCTCGAAGAACTTCTGATACTGCTTGACCAGGGCGTTCTTCGGCGCCACGAGGATCTCGACCAGCGCGTCGTGGTCCAGGCTGGCGACCGTGCCGGTCACCGGCAGACGGCCGACGAACTCGGGGATGAGGCCGAACTTCAGGAGGTCCTCGGGAAGAATCTGCGAGTAGAGGTCGATCTCGCGCCGCTCGGCCGCCGTCTTGATGTCGGCTTGGAAGCCGACCGATTTGCTGCCGATACGACGATCGATGATGTCCTCGATGCCGGCGAAGGCGCCTCCACAGATGAACAGGATGTTCTTGGTGTCGATCTGGATGAAGTCCTGGTGGGGGTGCTTGCGGCCGCCCTGTGGCGGCACCGAGGCAACCGTTCCCTCCAGAATCTTCAGGAGGGCCTGCTGAACGCCCTCACCCGATACGTCCCGGGTGATCGACGGGTTCTCGCTCTTGCGGGCGATCTTGTCGATCTCGTCGATGTAGATGATGCCGGTCTCGGCCCGTTTCACGTCGAAGTCCGCAGCTTGAATGATCTTGAGCAGGATGTTCTCCACGTCCTCACCCACGTAGCCGGCCTCGGTCAGTGCCGTTGCATCGGCGATGGCAAAGGGAACGTTGAGCATGCGGGCCAACGTCTCGGCCAGGAGGGTCTTACCGCACCCGGTCGGGCCGAGCAGCAAGATGTTGGATTTCGCCAGCTCGATGTCGCTACCGGCAGCGTGTTGCCCGCCGTACTGGATTCGCTTGTAGTGGTTGTAGACCGCGACGGCCAGCACCTTCTTGGCTGCGTCTTGGCCGACGATGTAGCCGTTGAGGAAGTCGAAGATCTCCCGGGGATGGGGAAGGTCCTCGAAGCTGACCTCAGACCCCTCGGCCAGCTCCTCTTCGATGATCTCGTTGCAGAGATCGATGCATTCGTCGCAGACGTACACGCCGGGTCCGGCAATGAGCTTCTTGACCTGCTTCTGCGTCTTGCCACAGAACGAGCACTTGAGGAGCTCGCCACCTTCACCGAACTTTGCCACTACTGCCCTTCTTCTGTCGGTCAGAACCCGGAGCCGTCAGGAACCGACGGCCCGAATAGGTCCACTGGTATCGACGGCATCACGCTGTTCGATCACCTCGTCGATGATTCCGTAGGCCTTCGCTTCTTCGGCCGTGAGCACGAAATCTCGTTCGGTGTCGGCTTTGATCTTGGCTTCGTCCTGACCGGTGTGACGGGCCAGGATCCTCTCGAGCTGGACCCGCAGTCGTTCGATCTCGTTGGCTGCGATCTCGAGATCGGACACCTGACCCTGAGCCCCGGCGTAGGGCTGATGAAGCAGGATGCGGGCGCTCGGCAGAGCCATCCGTTTGCCGGGCGTGCCGGCGGCCAACAGCACGGCGGCAGCCGACGCGGCCTGACCGAAACAGATCGTGTTCACATCGGGCCGGATGTATTGCATCGTGTCGTAGATGGCGAACATGGCGTTCACGTCGCCACCCGGAGAGTTGATGTAGATGCTGATGTCCCGCTCGGGATTCTCGGACTCGAGGTGGAGCAGCTGAGCGCTGATCAGGTTGGCGATGGTGTCGTCGATGGGCGTGCCCAGAAAGATGATGTTGTCCTTGAGCAGCCGGGAATACAGGTCGTAGGCCCGCTCCCCTCGGCTGGTGTTCTCAACGACGGTTGGAACGAGATAATTGTTGGCTCGAAGGTGGTCGGTCACTCTTCTTCTCCCTCGGTTGAGGTGGTTGCTTCGTCCGTTGTGCCTGCGTCCGGACCTTCTGATGATTCGTCAGCTGCAGTATCGACCGAATCGTCGTCCGCTTCATTGATGGTGGTTGGTTCTTCCGGCAGTTCGGGCATCACGAGTACGGCCGGATCGATCGTGGTTCCGTCTTCGTCGACGATCTTCGTGCGTTCGACCAGCCAATCCATCGCCTTGCCCTTCGCAAGATCTGATCGTACTGCCGACAACTGGCCAGCGCTGGCGAACTCGGCCCGGACATCGTCGAGACTGCGACCGATCTGTTCTGCGACCTTGGCGAACTCTGCGTCGAGGTCCTCGTCGGTGGCGGTGAGTCCTTCGGCTTCGGCGATGGCCCGCAACGCCAAATCGAGTTTGGCCGATCCGGTTGCCGATTCTCTCAGCTCGGCCAACATGTCCTCCCGGCTCGTGCCGGTGAACTGCATGTACTGGTCGATGGTGAGGCCTTGGGCCTGGAGGCGCATGGCCAGATCCTGGGCCCGGTTCTCCACCTCGAGGTCGACCAGGGCGGCGGGAAGATCTTCGTCGCTCACCAGTTCGGCAACGGCCTGACCGACGCTGCCGCGTCGGGCGGTCATGGCTTGAGCCATGCGGCTACGGCCGAGCTTGTCGGTGTAGTCGGCCCGCAGGTCGGCCACCGTCTCGAACTCTGAATTCTCCTTGACGAACTCGTCGGTGAGTTCGGGCAAGACTGCGGCCTGGACGTCCTTGACGGTGATGGAGAACTCGAGGGGTTCCTCTTCGTCCTCGTCAGGATGGTCGGCGGTGAAGGACAATTCATCGCCGGCGGAAGCGCCGAGGAGTTGTTCGTCCATCTCCGGAACGACGCCACCCATGCCGACCTGATACAGGTAATCGTCGGCGGTCAGCCCGGCCACCGGCTCGCCTTCGTGCAAGACCTCGATGTCGATCGTGATGCGGTCGCCGTCCTCGGCAGGCCGATCGACGACCTGGAGATCACCGAACTGGCCACGCATGCGATCGACGGCTTCGTCGATCTCAGACTCTGCGACGAAGGGGCTGGGGATGGTGACCTCGAGAGTCTCGTAGCCACTCACGGCCACCTTGGGACGGATCTCGACAACCGCGTCGAACACGACCGGTCCCGACAACTCGCCGCCCGTGATGTCGAACTCGGGCGGACCGATGACGTCGACCTCGTGTTCCTTGATCGCCTCGACGTAGTAATTCGGCAACCCTTCACGGAAGGCATCCTGCCGGGCGTACTCGCTACCGATACGAGCCTCGATCACCTTGCGAGGAGCCTTACCCGGACGGAAGCCCGGCAGACGCACCTCGCGAGCCAACCGCTTGAAGGCCGCATCGAGATCGGTCTCGAACTCGGCCTCCTCCACCTCGACCGTGAGTTTGACCTTGTTGCCCTCGAGGGCTTCCACTGAAGATTTCACTGGACGGAGTGTACCGACCGGGAACCTCGTCCTGTTGGCCTGGTCACGACGCAGATTGCGATGCTCCACCGCTATGGTGAGGCGGTCCGGGATGTGGCGCAGCTTGGTAGCGCACCTGCTTTGGGAGCAGGGGGTCGAGTGTTCAAATCACTCCATCCCGACCATTCGACCTGTTCAGAGACTCGCAGCAGCAGCGGGTTTCGGAGACGGCCAAGATCCGATTTGTGCGCGATTATCGCGCGTAGAGGTCTGAAGCGCCGACTTGTCTGATGGAGGCTCCAATCTTTGAGAGGATGGACCAATGCCAAACCATGGGAGTGAAGCGCCCCGGGTCTGATGGAGGCTCCAACCTTTGAGAGGATGGAGAAATG
>CALACD010000420.1 GCA_937890445.1 uncultured Acidimicrobiia bacterium
ACCAATGCGGTGTCGTCCCCGACGATCTCGACAAGTCGGCGTCGCTCTTTCCCGGTGGTTCGGTGGAGGGCAACATTTGTTGGGCGACCAAAGCGTCGGACCTCGGCACCATGAAGATGCTGATCGATACCTTCTTGGCTGATGGAGCGGTGTACATCTCCCTCGAGCCCTGATTGTCGGGAGCAGGTACTGCTGGCGAATCAACGCCGGCCGTGCGGCGGTCATCGGCAGGCGACGTCGAGGAAGCTGACGTCGAGGAAGAAGCGAGCCCGAGAGGAGAATCGAACTCCTGACCTGCTGTTTACAAGACAGCTGCTCTGCCAACTGAGCTACTCGGGCACGGTGACGAGGGTGAACAACGCTACCGTCGTGCTAGAAACCTAGAACCCGATGGTAGAGGCTGTCGTCGGGAGACCACCCGTTCGGGGAGACAGATGCCTGCGAGACCGATGCCAAGGAGTTCGTGATGACCACGGGAGCCCACGATGCGGGAGGCGGCTTCGGCCGATCGGCAGGTGCGAATGCCGCACGCGGCGTCATGGTGATCGTCGGCGCAGTCATTGTCGGGTTGTTGTTGATGAACCGCGGTCTGGGATCAGACCAGGCCGAGGCGACCGGGCAGACCGAGGTCGAGGCAGTGGCGACGGAACCGATCACCGACGCAGCTCCGGTGGAGTCGACCACCACCACCTCGACCACGACGGCCCCGGTGGCGCTCGGCGCGCCTCGTGATGCCAGCGAGGTTGCGGTTCTGGTGACGAACGGGACCGACGGACTGAAGGGAATCGCGGGCCGAGGTACCGACATCTTGAAGACGAACAACTACATCACGCGCGATCCCAAGAACGCGGATGTCGTTGGTCCCTCCGTGATCTTGTACACCGAAGGGTTCGAGGCCGAGGCCGCCGCCGTCGCAGCTGTCTACGGTGTCGATCCCAGTCTTGTCGTCCAGCCGTTCGATCCCGCCAACTCTCCGATTGCCGACATTCAGGAGGCCGACATCATCGTTCGTGTCGGGAACGATGGAGTGATCCAGGTCTGACGTGCCGCGAGCTGTTGTCGCATTCGACAAATTTCGCGGCACGGCCACGGCAGGGGAATTGGTAGCGGTGGCGGTCGAACGCCTGACCGCAGCCGATTGGTCATCGGACCAGGCTCCTCTGGCCGACGGAGGTGAAGGATCGCTCGCTGTGCTGGGCGGACCGAACAAGTTCACTGTTGTCACCGATCCGTTGGGAGATCCGGTCGAGGCAGGTTGGCGATTGGACGGCCGTGAGGCCTTCATCGAGATGTCCGCGGCATCCGGCTTGTCTCTCGTCGGCGGACCGACCGCCAACGATCCGTTGAGCGCCGACACGTTCGGGACCGGTGAGCTGATCGCCAAGGCGGTGGAGCTCGGAGCACGGCGGATCGTGGTTCTGCTGGGCGGCTCGGCGACCACCGACGGAGGTTTCGGTGCTCTTCGGGCCATGCCTCCTGCGCCTCGCCTGAAGGAGATCGAGCTGATCGTGGCATGCGACGTGCGGACGTTGTTCACCGATGCTGCTCGCGACTTCGGCGCACAGAAGGGAGCATCACCTGCGCAGATCAAGCTGCTGACGGGCCGACTCGAGCGCTTGGTACAGGTATACCGGGACAGCTACGGCTGCGACGTGGCCTCGGTGATCGGTGCTGGTGCGGCCGGTGGTCTGGCCGGTGGTCTGGTGGCCGTGGGGGCTCGGGTCGAGTCGGGTTTCGACGTCTTGGCCGAGCGGATCGAACTGGATCGGCTGCTCAACGGCGCCCAGCTCGTCGTCACGGGTGAGGGCTATCTCGATGCCGAATCGTTCAACGGCAAGGTGGTCGGAGGTGTCGCAACGTGGGCCGCGGCGGAGGGCGTGCCCGTGCTGGCCATCGTCGGTGATCGCGATCCCGACGTGCCTATCCCGGCTCATGTTCGGCTCGTCTCTCTGGTGGAGCGCTTCGGTAGCGAGGCGGCATTCAACCGGACGCTGGAGCTCGTCGGCCAAGTGGTCACCGATTCGGTGAGCTGAACGAAGCGTCCTCGACCCTGTGTGGTCGTCTGAGCCGGTCGCACGTCCCTGGGGGGGGCCGAACGGATCATTCAGCTCACGTCGAAGCCGGAGTCGTCCGAAAGCTCTCTTGTCGTGTTCAGGACCTCTCCCCTACCCGGTCATGACAACACTCTCGGCGGGAACCGGGATATCGACCGGCGGCTTCGGCCGCCGGTCGAGCCTCTTTTCACACCGGATGGTTGGATTCGAGTCCGATGATCCCTGGTCTGCGCCAGTGCCTCATTGATAGGTGATCACCACCGGAAGCGGCTCGACGATGTTGACTTGGTCGGGTCGCGCCGTCGGCGTGTCCTCATCGATGAAGTTCTTCCAACCCCACCACAGCTGTTGGTCGGGTCCCTGTGGCGCCCCCAACATCGTCTCGAAGGTCCCGTACTTCGATCCGAGCGGCCCCTGCCCGTCCACGTGGATGACGACGGCCAGCTCGGGAGGTGTTTCCACCAGTGCTCGATTGGTGATCATGTCGAGATTGAACTGATGGAGGATGAAGACTTTCTGGGGCAGATTCTCGTCGCGAACCAGCTGAGCCAGCCAGGATCCGACTGCGTTGATCTCGGCTGCGTCGACCGAGCCGATTTGTGTGAGATGCACCTGGTCGGGTTCGAGTCGCCACTCGGGGTCCAGGGCCAGTCCTACGTTGGGAAGCCGCAGGAATTCCTCGTAGCGCCGCGCCTGGGTCAGGAAGTCGGTGCGGCCTGGTTGGAGGTCGATGACGACGAAGGCGTCGTTGTCGGTTGCCACGTCGATCCACTCGCGGAGTTCGTCGGGGGTGAGTTCGTTGGAGTAGTCGCCGTCGTCGCCGGGCGTGGAGTCGGCCACCGTTGCGATGAGTTCGAATCCGGCGACCACGGGGGCCCCGTCCTCGATCTGATATGCGGCGAGCAGTGGGGCGATTCGGTCGATCGTGGCCTGCGGGCCTTGTTCCCCCAGCAGGCCGAGGCGGAACGTCACGGGGCTTCCGTAGAAGGCCACGATGCGGCGATCGGGAAACAGGGTGGAGCCACCACCGGGCAGTTCGGGCCCGAACAGCCGGGAGGTTAGGTTCCAGCGCTCGGTCGGATCCAACTGCCCGAAGAAGCGAAGATCGCGCTCGGAGAGTTCGGGTGCTCTGGGCGATGCGGCCGGGTCGATCAACCGCACGGATGCACCGCCTGCCACGAGAGATGGCAGCAATGCTGCTGCCATCAGCACCTCATCGGGTCGGGCCAACCAGATGGGGCCGGCCTCGGCCGTCGGGGCGGCGGCGAGGGTCGTGATCAACCCGACCTCGGGAGCGACCGGTATCGACACGGTCGTTGCCGGTAGATCGATTCCGGGGGATCCCGCCACATGGATGGTGGGCGTGCCGAGGCGGTCGATCTCGGCCAGGACCTCGGCCCCCCGCGCAGGTGACGCGACCAGCATCGGCGCCCTCAGTTCGAGCGCGATCGGTAGGGCCTGGGCCAGCGCATCGGGCGACGTGATGACCACGTCGTCGGCGCATGGAAACACGGTCTGGCTGAGAGTGAGCGAATTGACGGACAGGTCGTCGCCGAAGCCGATGTCGTTGCTGATGATGTTCGGTTCGCAATCGGGAACCGTTGTCGTCGAGGGCCGGACCGGTTGCCCTGTCGGCGAGGCGGTGTCGTGCGGTGCGGTGACGCTGTCGGTGCAGGCCCCGAGGATGAGTGTTCCGATGATCAGGAGACGAAGCGCTGATGCGACGCGGGAGCGCTGAGGTCGCACTGACCGACCTAGGTAGTGATCACGATGGTGTCCGACGCCTTGTCGTGCCACGTTTGCTTGTTGTCGTCCCAGAGCATCCACAGGTACCCCAGGTAGAAGATCGCACCGGAGGCGAATCCCGCGACCAACGCCCGCACCAGCGACCGTCCGAACCCGCACGGTGCCCCCGAACGCATGTCCACGACGCGTACGCCGACGATTCGTCGGCCCAACGTCTGGCCTGTTCGTCCGACGGGAACCACGGTGTACAGCACGAAGGCAGCCAGGTAGAGCACGAGCCAGGAGGCCAACAAGACGAAGAACAGCGTGATGCCGGCGTCACTGAAGTCGCAACCTTCGTCGGAGATCGAGCAACCCTCGGGCGTGGTCGGGGCGAGGGCGACGAACAGCACGACGAGGGCGCCCGTGATCACGATCAGGAGCAGGCCGAGGAAGAGTCCATCGAGGACGGTACCGCCCAGACGGCGGCCGAAGCTTGCGTGTCCGATCGACCCGACCCCGCTCGGTGTCCCGCCAGGAGCGGCTGCGTGCGGAGGAGGGGCGGCGGCGAAGGAGGGGGGAGCGCCCGCGAAGGAGGGGGGAGCGCCCGGATCGACCGGAGGCGTGACCGGGGGCTGGTGGGGAGGTTCGTCCATCGGTGCTCCTGTCGTGGTCGGCGCTACGGTCATGACCAGGCTAGGGCCCGAACGGGTCGGCGGTAGGGAGGCATCTCGTGATTGGTCAGCCAGATCTCCATACCCTCGTTGCACATCTCGGTCCTTTGGTGGGCACGTGGCGCGGTGCGGGAAGCGGTTCATACCCGACCATCGAGAGTTTCTCGTATGTCGAAGAGGTGACGTTCGGCCATGTCGGCAAACCGTTCCTTGCCTATGGCCAGAAAACTCGTCACGCGGAAACGAGTCTGCCCCTCCATGCCGAGAGCGGATACCTTCGCCCGGTGGCTGCGAACCGGTTGGAGTTCGTACTGGCACATCCGACCGGAATCCTCGAGTCCCTCACCGGGACCGTGGAGACGAACTCGCGGGGTCTGGTTCTCGACCTCCACTCGACGTCGGTCACCGGTACTGCGACCTCCGTTTCGGTGACCGCCGTCGTCCGACGGTTCGAACTGGTGGCTGACGTGTTGAGCTACAAGGTGGCAATGGCAGCCGTCGGCGAACCCCTGACCCACCACCTGGCTGGGACCTTGCACAAGTCGACGTGACCCGAAGCGGCCGAGATGCGGGCGCTAGCCTGGAGAAATGGTGAGGTCACGCACCCAATCGTTTCTGACTCGGCGATACCGAGCCGAGGGGTCGGTCCAGGTCCCCGACGATCTGATCGTCGAGGAACCGCTGCTGATTCACCTCGATGGCAACGTTCTCTCGTCCACGATGCGGACGCCGGGCCACGATTTCGAGTTGGCAGCCGGATTCTGTCTTTCCGAAGGGGTGCTCGGCGACGCAGAGATCGTCGGAATCCGCCACTACGCCACTGCTGCGGCGACCGACAGCGACGTCAATGCGGTCACGGTGGAAACGGGCGGCCGGGCTCCCGTCCCCACGGCTCGGCTGGGGTCGACCTCGTCTTCGTGCGGTATCTGCGGCATCGAAGCCGTTGATCAGTTGACCGAACGACTACGACCGCTGTCGCTTCACGATCCGTGGTCGATGAAGCTGTTGTTGAGCCTGCCCGAGCGTTGTGACGACGTCCAAGGGCTGTTCAAGGCAACAGGTGCCGTGCATGCGGCGGCCGCGTTCGATCGAACCGGCCGGCTCGTCGTGGGCCGAGAAGATATCGGTCGTCACAACGCAGTCGACAAGGTGGTGGGCCGGTTGCTGCTGGATGGAGCGCTGCCGGCGACAGAACTTGCCCTGTTCGTCAGCGGGCGCGCCTCGTTCGAGATGGTTCAGAAGGCGTGGGCCGGCGGCTTCACCGCACTCGTGGCCGTGTCGGCACCTTCCGCTCTGGCCGTCGACACGGCTCGCCATGCCGGCATGACCCTGATCGGCTTTGCCCGAGACGGGGGCGGGAACGTCTACAGCCCGGAGCGCTACGCCTGAGCGGGTGGTGCGACCTGAGCCCATGCGCTCCCTAGAATCGATGTATGTCTGATTCTGCGGTTCTGTCCGAGGGCGTCGGTGTGGTGCACCTGTTCTGGAAGGTCACGCCCTTGTCCGATCGGGACGCCGTGCTGGCTGCGTTCAAGCAGGTGAGGGCTGACGGTGATCAGGTGCTGGCGGTTGCGATGCTGGGCCACAAGGCAGATCTGGCCGTGATGGCGCTGGGTCCCGACCTGTGGCGGTTGCGAAACCTGCAGACCGAGCTCACCCTCGCCGGCCTCGAACTGGTCGACAGCTATGTCTCGATTACCGAGGTCAGCGAGTATGCGGCCGATGTTCCCGATGCTGCCAAGCAGGCCAGGTTGTATCCCATCCTGCCTCCCGAGGGAAAGGAAGCGTGGTGTTTCTACCCGATGAGCAAGAAGCGCACCGGTGAGGAGAACTGGTTCACGCTGCCTTTCGATCGTCGCCGGGAGCTGATGTACGAGCACGGTACCTCCGGTCGGAAATTCGCCGGTCGCCTGGTTCAGCTGATCACGGCATCGACCGGCTTCGATGACTACGAGTGGGGGGTCACCTTGTTCGCACAACGTCCAGAGGACCTCAAGGACGTGGTGTACACGATGCGATTCGATGAAGCATCGGCTGTCTACGCCGATTTCGGTGCGTTCTACACCGGTGTCGTGGCTGATGATGAGGCGGCGTTGTCGGCTGTGGGAGTCCGTTGATCGGCCGTCGAACGGGCCGAGCGGCCCGCTTTTGCGTACGCTCAGTGATGTGAGCGACATCAACGATGCGACGCCCAGCGAGCCGACCGTTGAGGTCGACGCCGAACGCGAGGAGTTCGCGGCTGCGTCGATCTCGGCCACCAATACTCCTGCCACCGAGCCGGTGGTGGTTGTCGAGCCTGTGGTGGTGGCGGATGTGGCGGCCGAGCCTGTGGTGTCGGCGTCGGCACCCGAGGCCAAGAAGAAGGTCACCTTGCCCCCACCGCCTCCCGGAGCCCGTTCCGGCGGGCCGGTCGATGGTGGCGAAGTCAGCGCCGATGCAGGGAAGATGCTTGGAGGCATCGCAACCTCTATCAGCCAGGACGAGGTCGAGCTGGTGTTGGAGGATGGAAGGTTGGCCGTCATCCACCGCCGCAATTACGCGCCGACGGACACTGCGGACCTGACCTCTGTCGTCACGATGGGTGATCGACTCGAGGGTGCGGTGCTGGCCCGTCAGGATCCTCGTCAGCGGGTGGTGCTCTCTCGGGCCTGGGGTCTGGAGCGACGAGCGTGGGAACGCCTCATCGCGGCTGCAGCGGCCAGCGAAGTGCTGGCCTGTCCGGTGAGTTCGGTCGGCAAGAAGGGTCTGGTCGTCGATGTCGAAGGTGTTCGAGGTTTCGTGCCCCTCTCCCATGTCGGGCTCGAAGATGGTGTCGATCTGAAGAGCTTTCAGGGGCAGACCATCGATCTGAAGATCATCGAGATCGATCCTGATCCCAAGAAGCGACGACTGGTGCTCTCTCGGCGTTCCTTGTTGCTCCGGGAGCAGCGTCGACAGGCTCAGAACGTGCTCTCGTCCCTCGAGGTCGGTGCCATCCGACGGGGTGTGGTCGCGTCGCTGTCGGAATACGGCGCGTTCATCGATCTTGGTGGAATTCAAGGCCTGGTGCACGTGTCGGAGCTGTCCTGGTCCCGAGTCAGCCATCCTCGAGAGGTCCTGACGGTGGGGCAGGAGATCGACGTGAAGATCCTCGAGATCAAGGTGAAGAAGCGCAGGGTACGGCTGTCGGTCCGCGAGATCGGTGACGATCCGTTGGCCCTCATCGAGGTGGGGGCAATTGTCACCGGTCCGGTGACCCGCCTCGTCGATTTCGGCGTCTTCGTCGATCTCGGAGGGGTGGACGGTCTGGTCCATCTGTCGGAAATGGCCGAGTACCGGGTGAACACCCCCGAGGAACTGGTGACCCCGGGCGAAACGGTCATGGTGAAGATCCTGTCGATCGACAAGAAGCGTCGCCGCATCGAACTGTCGATTCGTCAGGCCGTGAGTGATCAGTACGGCTGAGGTCGGCGGCCTCGGGGTGACCCGAGCGATCGTGGCGTCGGCCTCGACTGCTGGCAGGCTGGACCCATGACCACATTGGCCGACGATGAGCAGCGCCTTGGGGAGTTGGCCCAGGAACTGGGGTTGGTGGCAACCGCGGCCATCGGCCCGTGGGTTCGGGGCACGATCGGACGTTTCCTGTCTCCCGAACAACAAGATCGCTTCGCCCGCGACATCGATCAGGCCGCGACCGAAGCCGAAGCCGACGTCGGAAGTCGTCTCGAGGCGCTTCTGGGAACAGATGTCGACCGCCAGACGTCCAGTCCGCTGGCCGTGCTGCGTTCGGTGGTGCCCTTCGCCGCGGTCGTCCTCGACCGGGCGGGAATCTGTGCCGGCGAGCGTGACGCCGATGCTCGTCGTCTGCACCCCGATGATCGGTACGATCTGACGCCGGGCTCGTTCGCCGATTTCGGTGACGCCGTCCAGTCCGCAGGGCTGTCGTGGGGAGCCGGCAAGGCCCACGTGCATCTCCGCCGCCGCCGGGAGGAAGGGGCTCGATGACGGTCGTCGCCTTCGTTCCAGGGCTCATGGATCGAAGCAGGTTCGATGGGCTCGGTGTGGTCTTCGTGTCGAGCGGCCGCCGTGCGCTGGAGCTGGCACCCACGGTGATCTACGTCGATCTCGATCGCTGTCCCAGCCCGGCCGAATTCCGGCTCGATGGGGCTCACGTGGTTGGTTTCGCTGCGCATGTCGACGACGAGAGGCTCGAGGCTGGACGAGCTGCCGGTTTCGATGACGTCGTGCCCCGTTCGGTGTTCTTCCGACGACTTCGAGACGTGGTGGACCACGACGACAGCCAGGGCACAACGAAAGGTGACCAGCAGTGAAGGGTGCCGATCAGTGAACAGGCAGCAACCAATGAAGAAGACCAATCAACCATTACTGGTGGCGCCCGAACTCAAAGGTCGGGCCTTCAGCGCAGCTCATGCCCAGGCGGCTGACGACTGGCTCGGTGCGCTGTTCGCCGAGGTGGTCGAGAACCCGT
Source organism: uncultured Acidimicrobiia bacterium (assembly GCA_937890445.1). GTDB lineage: Bacteria > Actinomycetota > Acidimicrobiia > Acidimicrobiales > SZUA-35 > JAHECQ01. The sequence goes on from CALACD010000420.1 coordinate 8,922, forward strand.
CCGGGTTGGTCCTGGTTGCGGTCGGGGGCTACGGCCGTCGATCGCTGTGGCCCCACAGCGACCTCGATGTCATCCTGCTCCACCACAAGCGCAAGGACATCGCGTCCGTCGCCGAGAAGCTCTGGTACCCGGTTTGGGACCGCGGCTTGAAATTGGGCCACACCGTGGCCACGGTTGACGAAGCTGTGTCGTTGGCAGCGAGTGAACTGGAACGGGCGACGGCGTTTCTCGACACCCACCTGATCGCCGGCGACGCCGCGATGCTCGACAAGTTCGACCTGGGCATGGAGAAGCTGTGGAAGAAGAAGGGTGATCAGTTCCTCGAGCAACTCGCCGACTCCGTCGACCAGCGGCACCAGAGCGCAGGCGACGTATCGTTCATGCTCGAGCCCAACCTCAAGGAGGGGCGCGGCGGACTGCGAGACATTCAGGCTCTGCGGTGGGCCGCTCGAGCCAAGCCGGAATTCGCCGCTGATCTCATCGGCCAGATGAGCGACGAGGTCGAGATCCTTCACGAGGCCCGAGTTGCGTTGCATCGCCATGCCGGTCGAGCCGGCGACGTGTTGGCGCTCGATGACCAGGAGGAGATCGCCGCTGCCCTCGGTCTCGGTGGGGGTGGCGAGCTGATGACGCTCATTGCCGAGGCCGGTCGTCGGACGGCGTGGATCAGTGACGAAGTCTGGGACCGATGGCGCCGGGAGCAGAAGAAGGGCCGGCGGGGTGTGCCGGTCGATGTGTTGTCCGACGACATCGAGGTGCGGGATGGACACGTCGAGCTGCGTTCGGGTGTCGAGGCATCTGACCTCATCCTGTTGCTCCAGGTTGCCGAGCTGGCGGCGCGCCGCGATCTTCCCATTGGCCGTGAAACGCTGGCCCGCTTCAGCGCCCTCGAGGCCGCCATTCCCGAACCGTGGCCTGCTGAGGCCCGAGCCTGCTTCGCCGGGATGTTGCTGACCGGGCCCGCGGCCATCTCGGTGATCGAGGACCTCGATCACTTCTCGCTGATGGCCCGCCTTCTCCCCGAGTGGGCGTCGGTCCGTTGCAAGCCCCAGCGAAATGTTCTGCACACCTTCACCGTCGACCGCCACCTGTGCGAGGCGGCAGCCAATGCGGCGAAGCTGGCCGAGCGGGTGGTGCGACCCGATCTTCTCGTTGTCGGAACTCTGTTCCACGACATCGGCAAGGGGTATCCGGGTGACCACACCGAGGTCGGGATCGAGAAGATCAAGGTCATCGGTGAGCGCATGGGGTATCCGGACGACGAGGTTGCCGTTCTGGTGGACCTTTGTCGTCTGCATCTCCTGCTGCCCGACGTTGCCATCCGCCGAGATCTGTCCGATCCGGGGACGATCCGGGCCGTTGCCGCTGCGGTCGACTCGGTCGAGTTTCTCCACATGCTCGCCGCGCTGACCGAGGCCGACTCGATCGCCACCGGACCGTCGACCTGGAGCAGCTGGACTGCGGGACTCCTTCGCGAGCTGGTGAGCCGGACCGAGGTCGCCTTGCAAGGAGGCGAGATGGAGGTCGTGGCCCGAGAGTTCCCCTCGCCGGAGATACTGGCCACGATGACACGGGGGGAACGGGTCATCGAGGTGACCGCCAATCGTCTGACGGTCGTTGCCCCCGATGAGCCGCTGCTGTTCAGCCGGATCGCCGGCGTCGTCGCGGTCAACGGACTCGATGTGCTCGACGCCTCCGCCTTTTCCGACGATGCCGGCATGGCCGCCAACGAGTTCGTCGTGCAGTCCAGCACCGGAGCTCCCGTGGAGTGGGGCCGAACCGTGGCCATGGTGAACGATGCACTGGATGGCCGTCTGGCGTTGCGGGCGCGCATCGGTGAGCGGGCTCGGGCCTATGCCCGCTATCAGCGTCGACTGTCGGCCATTCCCCCTCGACGTGAGGTCAATGTCGACAATCGGCTGTCCGATGTGGCCACGGTGATCGACGTCCATGCCCCCGACACGATCGGCCTGCTCTACTACGTGACCCAGGCTCTGGGAGAGTTCGGGCTGGACATTCGAAGTGCCAAGGTGCAGACCCTGGGGCCAGAAGCAGTCGACAGCTTCTATCTCTGTGACCGTTCCGGGGGCAAGATCACCGACCCGGCCGTACTGGCCGAACTCGAGTTGGCACTGCGAGATGTGATGGGGGGCATCGATGACTGAGGCTCACACACCGATCACCGCCCAGGAACTGCATCGCTGGGCCGAGTCCCTGGCCGGTATCGCCCGGACCGGCTTGGGGTTCTCCCAGGTCCCGTTCGAACGGGAACGATAC
>CALACD010000421.1 GCA_937890445.1 uncultured Acidimicrobiia bacterium
GACCTGGTCAAGATCGTGACCCAGGTCGTACAGATCATCACAGGCCACGGCACCCGGCGCCCGATCAGCCGTCGGGTGACGTCGGGTTCGAAGAATCACCGGGTTCGGCCCCTCCAACAGTGCCTCGGTCGCCGAGGTCAGATCCTCGACCCCTCCCGGCCCGAGGCCGGCAATGACCACCTGCGGTCTCGGCACGATCAGTTGGCAGGAATGATGGTGCCCGAGGCTGCGTCCCAGGTTCCGACCAACGGATCCACTTCGACCATGGCCGAGTCGAAGACCGCCGAAATGGCGTCGCCCACCGCAGCCGAATTGTCGACCTCGATCGCGGTCACCTCGAGGATGTGGTAGCCGAAGTCGGTCTGGACCTGCACCGGTACCCCGATCTCCGCACCATTCACCGCGTCCATGAATTCCGGTACGTAGCGGTCGGCTGGTGAACAGCCGAGGTCACCGCCGCTGGAGACACCACTGGGGTCGGTCGTGAATTCGGCTGCGAGAGCAGCGAAGTCTCCCCCGTCCTCGAGCTGGGCGAAGATGTCATCCGACACTTCTTCGGTGTCGACCAGGATGTGGCGGACGCAAGGTATCTCGTCGCCCTCGGCTCCCTGCTCGGCCAGGGCATCCGACAGGACCTCGCTGCCCTTGATGTTCAACGAGAGCAAGTCGACGTAGCCACGTATCTCGATCGCCACCTCCTCGGCCGCGGCCGCCGGTTCGGCTTCACCCTGTTCTTGCAGGACGGTGGTCAGTTCGGCCACCAATTGCGCTCGACCATCGGCCAGATCGCTGGTCGAAACCGACGAACCGGCATTGGCCAAGGCCTGGTTGATCATCCGACTGCCGATGACCTGACCCAGGATGGTGTTGTCGAGCGACTCGGGAATCGCTCCCCCATAGGCCAGTTGGACGAAACGGTCGCTCGAAGTGATCCCGGCGGAGATCACGTCCACCTCGGACTGCTGGATCTCGACCGTCGATCCGTCAGCGAACGTGATGCTCGCCAGTGGACCGTCGCCCCCTCGACTCACACCACACGCGGCGCCTGCCATCGCCAAGGCGATGACAGGCGTCAACAGTCGAAACAGGTACCGAGGAATCGTTACGTTCACGGTGTCAGGCTAGGGGGCTACACAACGTCCCAGGTGGCACCCGACCGAAGCAGGGCCTCGAGATTGCCGGGCCCCTTCTGGTCGTTGGCTGCCAGCAACTGATCGCCGACGGCCGCTGCATATTCCGGAGCATCCACGGCACGGAAGACGCCGAAGGGCGTGGGCGAACGACGATCCATGGCCAACTGACCGAGCGAGAACGTGACCGATGGATTCGTTGTGTGTTCGTCGTGCACCAGCAGTGCGTCTTCGCCGACATCGGCAATATCGACGCAGCGTGCAGCACCGTTGTCCATCATCACACCACGCTGACGTTCGGCTCCGAACTTGATCGGCTCACCGTGGACCAGATCGATCATCATCTCGGCCCGGGCGTCGCGCTTGGTAATGGCGTCGAAGGCGCCGTCGTTGAACACGTTGCAGTTCTGATAGATCTCGACCAGGGCCGCACCCTTGTGTTCGTGGGCCCGACGGAAGACATCGATCATGTGCTTGCGGTCCAGGTCATGGGTTCGAGCCACGAACGTGGCACCCGCACCCGCGGCCAGAGAAACCGGGCTGAACGGCGCATCGATGGAACCCATCGGGGTCGACTTCGTGACCTTCCCCACTTCGCTCGTCGGCGAGTACTGACCCTTGGTCAACCCGTAGATCTGGTTGTTGAACAACAGGATCTTGATGTTGACGTTGCGACGCAGCGCGTGGATCAGGTGATTCCCGCCGATCGACAGCATGTCGCCATCGCCGCCGACGACCCAGACGTCGAGATCGGGGCGGGCCACGGCCAGACCGGTGGCAATGGCGGGAGCACGACCGTGGATGCTGTGCATCCCGTAGGTCGACATGTAATACGGGAAGCGGGCAGCGCACCCGATACCGGAGACGAAGACGGTGTTCTCCTTCTTCACATCGTCGAGTTCGGTGTACAGGAACTGCATGGCGGCGAGAATGCCGTAGTCACCGCAGCCCGGACACCAGCGGACCTCCTGATCAGAGGTCCAGTAGCCCCGCTTGGTCGGATCCAGAGCGACGTCGGTCATCAGTTTGCTCCATTCTGTGCTGCACCGTTGCTTGAGGCGCCCGAGGTCGCCTGGTTGACCGCCGCGATGATCTCTCGGGCGGTGAAGGGAAGACCCATGACCTTGCTCAGGGGCTTTGCGTCGATCAGGAACTCCGATCGGATGATCTTCACCAGCTGTCCCTTGTTGAGTTCGGGCACGATCACGTGCTGGTAACCCTGGACCAGTTCTCCGAGGTCCGGGTGGAGCGGACTGAGGTGCGTGAGGTGCACGTGGGTCGCCGGTGTTCCCTCCTTCCGGAGTTGCTCGACGGCGGCCGTGATCGAACCGTGGGTGGAGCCCCAGCCGATCAACAACACGTCGGCGTCTCCGTCGGAGTTCACCATCGCTCCGGGAATGTCCTTGGCAATACCATCGAGCTTTGCCTGCCGCAGCTCGGTCATGAGGCCATGGTTGGCCGGGTCGTAGTTGACGTTGCCGGTGATGTCGGCCTTCTCCAGACCTCCGACCCGATGTTCGAGGCCGGGTGTGCCGGGAATGGCCCATGGTCGAGCCATGGTCTCGGGATCACGCTTGTACGGGTAGAAGACCGGTTCACCGTTGGCATCGGTGTCGTTGAACGTGGTGGCGAAATCGACACTGATGTCCGGCAACGTGCTGACATCGGGAAGCAACCACGGCTCAGCGCCGTTGGCCAGGTACCCATCGGTGAGCAGGATCACGGGTGTGCGGTACTTGAGCGCCAGACGGGAAGCCTCGATGGCCATGTGGAAGCAGTTCGACGGGCTGTAGGCGGCGACGACCGGCATCGGTGATTCGCCGTGGCGACCGTACAAGGCCAAGAAGAGGTCACTGGCCTCGGTCTTGGTCGGCAGGCCCGTCGAGGGACCACCCCGTTGGATGTCGATGATGACCAACGGCAACTCGATCATTGCGGCCAGGCTGATGGTCTCCCCCTTGAGCGAGACACCAGGGCCCGAGGTCGTCGTGTAGGCCAGGTGCCCGCCGAAGGCGGCGCCGAGCGCTGAACCTGCACCGGCGATCTCGTCCTCGGCCTGGAAGGTACGCACGCCGAAATTCTTGTGGTTGGACAGCTCGTGCAGGATGTCGGATGCCGGCGTGATCGGATAGCTGCCGAGGAACACCGGAAGCTTCGAGAGCTGACCCGCAGCCACCATGCCCCACGCCGTCGCCACGTTGCCGGTGATGTTGGTGTAGGTCCCGGGCTTCTGGGGCGCCGAGGCGACCTGGTACTGGTCGCCGAACATCTCGGCCGTCTCACCGAAGGCGTGACCGGCCTTGAACGCCGCGTTGTTCGACGCAACGACAGCCGGGTTCTTGCCGAACTTCTCCTCGATCCAATCGAAGGTCGGCTGCAGCGGACGGTCGTACATCCAGCTGACCAGACCGAGGGCGAAGAAGTTCTTGGACCGCTCGGCGTCTCGCTTCTTGACGTCGAGGTCCGCGGTCGCGTCGACGGTGAGCTTCGTCATCGGCACCTCGTGGACGATGTAGCCATCGAGGCTGCCATCTTCTCGAGGATCCATCTGGTAGCCGCACTTCTCGAGATTTCGCATGTCGAAGGCGTCGGTGTTCAAGATGATGGTTCCGCCCGACTTCAGTCGGTTGAGTTCGCTCTTGAGTGCGGCCGGGTTCATGGCGACCAGGACGTCGGGCTCGTCGCCAGGCGTGTGGATGTTGTGATCCGAAATGTGGATCTGGAAGGCCGAGACCCCGGCCAGCGTGCCCTGCGGAGCCCGGATCTCTGCCGGAAACTCCGGGAGCGTCACCAAGTCATTGCCGGCAATGGCACTCGCCGAGGTGAAGCGATCACCCGTGAGCTGCATGCCATCCCCGGAGTCGCCCGCGAAACGGATGATCACACCCTCGAGCGTTTGCACGCTGTTTTCGACTCTGTCGGCTGTGTCGGTCACAGTACCCCCGTGGTAGATATCGGATCGTTCGGATCCGGTGTGGGGCGTGCGTCAGACCGAGGTCCACCCAGCCCCTTTGCTGGTTGAGACAGAGCTGACGGTACCCCAGCTGGAGGGCCCATACCCAACAAGGATTCGTAACATCCTGACTAGAGATCACCCAACCTCTCGTCATCGCTTTTCTCGATTACCCCGCCATGGTTGTCCGGTGCCGCTCGACCGTTCGCTGCGAGGGCCCGAGGCGTGCGAGCTAGGGTGCCGATCATGGCACGAGTCCCCCATCTGACCAGCCGACTCCAGGGCTTCGGCACGTCGGTCTTCGCCGAGATGTCCGCCCTGGCAACAAAGACCGGAGCCCTCAATCTCGGGCAGGGATTTCCGGACAGCAACGGCCCGGTCGAGGTGTCCGAGGCAGCCATCGCCGCCATTCGTGCTGGCCAGAACCAGTACCCACCGGGTCCGGGCACCGAGGATCTACGTCGGGCGGTGGCCGAACACCAGAAGCGGTTCTGGGACATCGAACTCGACCCCGGCAGCGAGATCCTCATCACCGCCGGTGCCACC
>CALACD010000422.1 GCA_937890445.1 uncultured Acidimicrobiia bacterium
CCTGGACCAAGCCGTCCAGAACGCGTTGTACACCGTCGACCTGTGCGGTGCATCGACTCCCGTGCATGCAGGAGCGGCCGGGCCGTTGTTGCGGGATCTCGGCACCGCCCAGGACGTGCACGGCCAGGACGGATTCGGGGACATCGGACTCGATCTGACGGGACGGACACCAGCGGCCGGTTGGGCGCCGGAAGTGATCATCGAAGCGGCTCGACGTCATGCTGGAACGTTGACGTTGGTCGCGCTCGGGCCGCTCACGAATCTCGCCATCGCGGTACTGTGGGCGCCCGACATCGCGCCATTGTTCGAACGAGTCGTCGTGATGGGTGGCACCGGACTCGATGGGCCGGGCAACGTGTCGCCCAATGCCGAGTTCAATTTCTGGGTCGACCCCGAGGCGGTCCGGGTCGTACTGAGGGCCGGCCTGCCACTCGAGTTCGTCGGCTGGGACGTTTCGATCGAGTCAGCGGTCGTCACCCCGGAACGCAACGCGCAGATTCGAGCGCTGGGGTCCGACGTCGCCAACTTCTCGCTCGACATCCAGTCGGTGCTCGCGGCCTATGCCTACGAAGAAACGAGACTGAAGGGTCCCGATTTCCCCGACCCGATCGCCATGGCTCATGCCATCGATCCAGAGCCGGCCACGGTCGAATCTGTCCATGTCGACGTTGCCATCGGCACCGAACCCATGCGAGGCACCCTGATCGTCGACCAGTTCGGATTCCATGGTGGCGAGCCGAACGTCGGCATGGTCACGCACTACCCCGAGGCCGCCTTCTTCGATCGACTCCTGCGGCTGCTGGCCTGAGCGGCCTCGAACAACCCGAGGTCCCTGCCGCCTCGTCAGGGTTCTCGGTGATATCTCGACTGGACGAAGCCGTTGCTGGCCGCGCGCGATTCGACCAACGCGAAGCGCTGGTCGTGTTCGAGAGAACCGAACAACGGAATGCCCTGGCCCACGAGCATCGGGACGGTGGTCAGGATCAGTTCATCCACCAATCCGGCCCGCAGAAAGCTCTGAACGACGAATCCTCCATCGAGGTACACGTGTTCGACGAACCGGGAAGACAGCACCGCCAACAACTCGGCCGGCTCGACCGAAGCCGTCTCGACCACCTCGTCGAGACCGGCGGGGAGTTCGAGAGGCCGGTTGGTCAAGACGATCACCGGCAGATCGCCATAGGGCCAATCGAAACCCGAGTCGGCGACGAAGTCGAAGGTGTTGCGTCCCATGACCATTGCGTCGACCGAAGCCACGAGGTCGCCGAACCCGAGATCGTCGGGAGTACCCTCCGGTGTCACTGCCGGGTCGAAGGACTCGAGGAAGTCGATGGTCCCATCGGAACGGGCGATGAACCCGTCGAGGGAGATGCCGCAGAAGACCGTGGTTCGCATGGTCGCCGGTCTAGTCGACCGACGGCGATGTTCCACCGGCGTGCGATCGATCGATGTAGGTCACGGGTGACTGCCACTTCTCGTGCCCCATGGCGCGGAAGGTCCGTCGGGCAATGCGCCAGACATCATCGACTCGGACGAACTCGTCCAGGTAGCGGCCGTAGATCCAGGCGTTCGGCATACCTTCGGTGAAGACGGCCGGGTCGAACTGGTCGACGTTGAACTCGTGCCACGCGTTCACATATGCGCAACTGTTGGCGGCGTCGTCGTCGACGAAGGCGACTTCGATGTTGGAGACATGGTGGGCCGAACGCCTGTACAGCCGGTCGGTGCCGCCGGCGAAGAACCGTCGAGCCAGCGGTCGCCCGACCAGGTGGGTGTAGTCCCCTCCGTAGTCGAGGACGCAGTCCTCGGTGAAGAAAGCGGCCACGTCGTCGGGCCGGTTGTCGTCGATGGCCCGGCAATAACCATGGAGAACGTCGGTGATGTCTTGGAGATCGGACAACTGGGCGGTGGTGTAGGGCATCGGGGGCGGGTCCTTTCGGTGTGGGTGGCAAGTCGGTGTCTGGCGGTCAGGCCGGCGCGGTGGGAGCGGTCGGCGTCGGCTCCTTGGGCAGCCCGAGGACACGCTCGCCGACGATGTTGCGCTGGATCTCGTCGGTTCCTCCGGCTATCGCCATGCCCTGGGCGAACAGAGCCGACTTCAGGAAATGACCGCCGTCGGGCTGGTCGGCGCGACCCAATTGGGTTGCCATGCCGCCGCCGGCGAAGCCGAGATCGCGCAGCCGACGGCAGAGCTCGGCGTTCTGGAACTTCACCGCCGAGGCGTTGACCTGACGGGCTCCGTTCCAGTCCAGAACCTGGCGTTCCATGTAGGCCCCGACCGCAGCATCGCGGACCACGGCGTCGGTGGCGACGGTGTCGCTGACGAGCGCCATCGTCACCTCGTCCTTGCGTGAGCCCGTCGAGTAGGAGAACCCCGACGACTCGGTACCGTGGGCCTGCTCGTACTGGACCTCGCCGGCTGGTCGTGACAGATCGACATCGTTGATCACGTCGCCCCCGCCGTCATGGCCCACCGCGTCGAGATCGCGTTCCACGGACAGCATCGTCATGGCGGCCCGCCAACCATCGTTGAGTTCGCCGATCAGATCCTCGTGGTGCACGACGGCGTCGGTCAGGAACACTTCGTTGAATTCACTGTCGCCGGTCATGTCCCGTAGCGGTCGCACGTCGACCCCCGGCTGGTGGAGATCGATGATGAAGAACGAGATGCCGCGGTGTTTCGGAACCGTGGCGTCGGTGCGGGCCATCAGCACCGCCCAGTCGGCCAGATGACCGCCCGAGGTCCAGACCTTCTGACCGTTGATGATCCAGGTGTCCCCGTCGCGTGTGGCCGATGTGGCGACGGCGGCCAGATCCGAACCCGCTGCCGGCTCCGAGAAGAGCTGGCACCACAAGGCCTCACCCGATGCAATGGACGGCAGGAAGCGGTCGAGAAGGCGTTCGGGGCCGTGATGGAAGATGGTCGGAGCCACCAGGGTCACACCGATGCCGTTGGGTGGACCGAAGGCACCGGCGTCCCTTCTCGCCCGATCGGCAATCGAGGACTGATGGTGGGACAGACCTCGGCCGAAGCGATCGTTCGGCCACCAACTCAGTCCCCAGCCCGAGTCGGCCAGGGTCTGCCACCAACGACCGACGGGCATGGCTGGATCCCAGTTGGCTTCGTACCAGGCCCGAGCCTCGTCATAGACGGCTCCGTCATCCAACGCGTCAGCTGCCATGGACCCCGTTCTAGTCCGGCGAATCCTGTCCGTCGATGTCGGCGTTGGGACGAGCCCGAGTCAGCAGTCGGCGCAACACGGTGTCGAGATCGCGCTCGTCGACGACGCTATCGGCGGTCGGACCCCGGTGCCAGCCTTCGGCGATGGCCAGGATCTCACCGGAGGCTTCGAACACCCGGCCGCTGATGTCGTCGGTGTCGGGACTGGCCAACCACACGGCCACCTCGGCGACCTTGCGGGTGGAGAGGCGATCCCGTTGTTCGTCACTGGCATCGACCATCTGCGGAAGCCCTTGATTCATACGGGTCAGTGCAAGGGGCGCAATGGCGTTGACCGTGACGCCATAGCGGCCGAGTTCGGTGGCGGCGATCTGGGTGAACATGGCGATACCGGCCTTGGCCGCGCCGTAGTTGGTCTGACCGAGATTTCCGTAGAGCCCCGATACCGACGTCGTGTTGATGATGCGAGCGTTGTTGGTCTGGCCTGATTTGGCTCGTTCCCGCCAATGGGAACCGGCCCACCGCGACATGGCGAAGGTGCCCTTGAGGTGGGTGTCGATGACGGCATCCCATTCGTTCTCGGTCATGTTCACCAGCACCCGGTCGCGAAGGATTCCTGCGTTGTTCACCACGACATCCAGCCCGCCGAAGTGCTCGATCGCCGTGTTGATCAGCCGTTGTGCCCCTTCCCACGACGCGATGTTGTCGTGGTTGGCAATGGCCACGCCTCCGTCTCGGGTGATCGAGGCCACCACGTCGTCGGCAAGGCTCCGGTCGGTTCCCGAGCCGTCGACCGCGGTGCCCAGGTCATTGACCACCACCAGGGCGCCGTGGGCGGCCAACAATTCGGCGTGGGCTCGCCCGATCCCACGTCCGGCGCCGGTCACGACACACACTCTCGCCTCGCACATCTTGGTACTCGCCATTCCAGAGATCTAAGCACGATCTCCTAGGGTTGGGCTCGAGCGAACGGAGTATCCCATGTCCAGCGAGTCCAGCAGCCTTGTCCCCTCCAGCGTCGAGATCTTCGACGACACGATGCGAGAGGGACTGCAGATCGAGAGTCCCGAGATCCCTGTCGACGACAAGTTGCGATTGTTGGACGCCATTGGTGACACCGGTGCCAAGGTGATCTCGATCGGATCGTTCGCCCATCCGAAGTGGACCCCGGCGATGGCCTGTATCGATGAGATCGCCGAGCGGTTCGTGCCCAAGCCGGGGGTGCGATACACCGCAGCGGTGTTCAATCGCACCGGTTTCGAGCGAGCCGACAAGTACTTTCCCAAGTTGGACGTGAGGACGAAGCGCTTCGGCATTCACATGGAGATCTGCGATTCGTTCGCCCGCCGCAACTACAACCGGAGCCGGGATCAGCAGATCGCGTCGATGGAGGCCACGGTGACCTCGGCCGCAGCCGAAGGGGTGGAGTCGGGCTCGATCACCCTCGGCAGCCCGTTCGGATCGAACTTCGAAGGACCGTTCGATCTGGCCACCCGGCTGGAGTTCATCGGTCTGATGATCGAGAAATGGCACGGCGTCGGTATCGATGTCGGGCGACTCTCGTTCTCCGATGCCATGGGATGGAACGCCCCGCACACGATGCGGGAGACCATCCTCGCCGTGCGCGACACCTGGCCGG
>CALACD010000423.1 GCA_937890445.1 uncultured Acidimicrobiia bacterium
CCACTCGGGAGTCTCCATCACGTGGGCATCGGCATCATGGATCACACGATCCTCTACATACGGCATGGCGCGAGCTTCGCAGAACCGACGGCGCAGCTCAAGGAACGGGGCGCTCAGGTGATGGTCACGCCGGCGGTCACCAACTCGGCGATGGCCCGATATCCATCGCCGGGCAACATCTCGACCGGCGCGGTTCCCGCGGCCGGAACCTCGACCTGATACCCCAGCGCGAGGGCGTCGAGGGCGGTCGCCTTGACGCAGACATCGAGGGCCAGACCGACCACGACGACACGTGTGACGCCCTGCTCGGTCAGCAGATGATGCAGCGGCGTGGCTTCGTCGTCGCCCGACAGCGGGTCCCGCATGCTGAACCCGGAGTAGCCATCCTGGCCGTCGGTTCCCTTCACTACGACGGGTCCCTCGATGCGAAGGTCTCGCACCAAGGCCGCACCCCACGTATCACGGACGCAATGGACCGGCCAGACCCCACCGCTGGTGGAGAAGTGCGGCGTCTCGGGCGGGTGCCAATCCTGGGTGTAGAACACCCAACCGCCGGCCGCCGTGATGTCGCGGACTCGATCGTTGATGAACGGTGCGAGCACCTCGCCACCCCGGACGAACAGTGAGCCGGACGGGTCGGCGAAGTCATTCTGCATGTCGACCACGATCAGGGCGGTCGTGGGACCGATCGGCTGGGCGGGCGAGGTGCTGTTGCGGGGGTCTTGGGGTCGAGCAGACATTGCATGTCAGACTCTACGACCGTGACCAACTCCTCGCCTACCGGCGCGCCGGATCCCGACGCCGCCATGACTGCCTCGTCGATCGGCCCCAGGGGCGGCGTTTCCGGTGATCGATCCCTCGCCGACGGTTTGCTGTTCACCGATCAGTACCAGATGACGATGGCTCAGCTCTATTTTCGGCAGGGCCTCCACGAACGTCCTGCACAGTTCGAACACTTCTTTCGCCGGTATCCCGACTACGGCAGCCACCAGGCCGGCTATTGCATCGCAGCCGGACTCGCATGGTTGTTGGATTGGATGGAGCACGCCAGCGTCACCGACGCCGACATCGAGGCCCTTCGCAGCCAACGCGACGCTGCCGGTCAGCAGGTCTTCGGAGACGACTTCCTTCGCTGGCTACGGGCCAACGGATCCTTCGATTCGCTGTCGATTCGCGCTGTTCCCGAGGGTCGAGTGGTTCACGCCGATGTACCGATGACCATCGTTCGTGGTCCGTTGGCGCTCTGTCAGATCCTCGAGACCTCGCTGCTGAACCACATCAATTTCCAGACCCTCATCGCGTCCAAGGCGGCACGAGTGGCCGAGGCCGCGCGCCGACGACCCGTGCTCGAGTTCGGGATGCGTCGGGCCCCCGAACGGGGAGCCAATGCCGCCAGCCGGGCAGCTCTCATCGGGGGAGCGGTGGCCAGCTCGAATGTGGGCACCTCCCACGTGCTGGGCCAACAGCCCCGGGGCACCCATGCCCACAGCATGGTCCAGGCCTTCATGGCGTTGGGCCGAGGAGAGTTGGCGGCGTTCCAGGCCTACGCCGAGGTCTATCCCGACGACTGTCTGCTCCTGGTCGACACCGTCGACACCTTGCGGGCCGGCATCCCCCACGCCATCACCGTGTTCGATCAGCTGCGGTCCGATGGCCACGAGCCGGTCGGCATCCGTCTCGACTCCGGCGACCTGGCCTATCTGGCGGTGCAGTCGGCCAAGATGCTCGACGATGCCGGCTTTCCCCGGGCCAGCATCGTCCTGTCGAGTGGACTCGACGAGCTCCTCATTCTCCAGATCCTGTCTCAGATCGACGCCGAGGCCCCTCGTTACGGCGTCGACCCGGTAGCGCTCATCGATCGCCTGGTGTTCGGCGTAGGGTCCAAGTTGAGTTCCTCGGCCGGTCAGCCTTACCTCGACGGTGTCTACAAGCTGGTGGCCATCGACGACGATGCCGGTCTGTCGGCACCGGCGATCAAGATCTCCGAGACGGTGGCCAAGACCCAGAATCCGGGAGACAAGGACGTCTATCGCGTCTATGACGATCGGGGCCGGGCCACCGCCGATCTGTTGACAGTGGTCGGCGAGGACGTTGCTGCCATGGACCCGCTGGTGTTGCAACATCCGATCGAAGT
>CALACD010000424.1 GCA_937890445.1 uncultured Acidimicrobiia bacterium
CGATTGAACGTCTCGAAGTACCCGGTGTCGAGGCACGGGCGCTTGGTGCCGAACGGATAGTCGGTCGGGCACAAGGTCTCGGCCAACTCCGGATCGTGCACGGTGGCCCTGATCTTCTGGCGAACGAACTCGGCCGCGGTGTCGTTGGCTGCCTTGTCGAACAGCAGATCGGCATACGCTCCCAGCACACCGACCAGGCTGCCCGAATCCCACCCCTCCTGATAGACGGCGTTACGCTCATCCTCGGGGACCTCGAGAGCACAGACCTCGGTCACCGGTACCGGCACACCGAAGAACGACTCCTTGGCTTCCTGCCGATATGGCCGGTATCGGCTCTTGAGGTCGCTGATGAACTCGGTGTCCGCCGGCTGATTTCCCGCCGGAAGGCTGTAGTTGGGCGTTCGCTGGAACACGGTGAGATGCGCCGCCTGTTCGGCAATGATCGGGATCGACTGGATGGCCGACGACCCCGTGCCGATGATGCCGACACGCTTACCCGTGAAGTCGACCCCCTCGTGGGGCCACTTGCTGGTCATGTAGGTGTCGCCGCCGAACGTCTCGTGACCAGGAAGGTCGGGTTGCTTGGCCGCCGAGAGTGTGCCGGTCGCCATCACGACGTGCTGGGCAGAAACGACATCGCCCTGGCTGGTCTCGACCGTCCATCGACCCGAGCTCTCGTCGAAGACAGCCGAGTTGATACGAGTCTCGAACTGCATGTCGGGCCACAGCTCGTAGCGGTCGGCGACGTGATTGGCGTAGCGGAGGATCTCGGGTTGCGTCGCATACTTCTCCGACCAGGTCCACTCCTGCTCCAGTTCCTCATCGAAGGAGAACGAGTAGTCGTGGCTCATCACATCGCATCTGGCTCCGGGGTAGCGGTTCCAGTACCACGTGCCGCCAACGCCCTTGGCAGCATCGAACACACGGGCCGAGATGCCGAGCCCGTGCATCTTGTGCAGCATGTACATACCGGCGAAGCCGGCTCCGACGATCACGACGTCGTAAGTACTCGAGGGTGAGGCCACAGCCTCGCCAGATTCGGATTGGGTGGACAGGGTTGCCATCACTCTCTCGTTTCCTCTCGGTTCCGTTTTGAAGTTCACACGACGTTTGAAGTTCACACGACGCCCGCGGCGTCAGTTGCCGCCGAAGGCGTGCCGGAGATCGGTCGCGGCGAGGTCAGCGGTACGAGACGCCGCTTCGAAGACGAGCAACATCGTGAAGAAGCCGTGGATCTGACCGTCCAAACGCGTTCGATTCACGGCGACACCGGCTTTCGCCAGTCGATCCGCATACGCCTCGCCTTCGTCTCGGAGCGGGTCGAACTCTGCGGTGAACACCGTTGCCGGCGGCAAGTTGGACAGATCGGCTGCCCGAAGCGGGCTCGCATACTGATCCGCACCGTCGTCTGCCGTAGCCAGGTAGTGGTTCCAGAACCACTCCATCATGTCCTTGGTCAACAGATAGTTCTCACCGTTGCTGGCATAGGAGGGAGTGTCGAAGTTGTGGTCGGTCACGGGATACACGAGCAGTTGCATGGCCAGGGCCGGGCCTGATTCGTCTCGCGCTCGAAGAGCTACCGCAGCAGCGAGATTTCCCCCCGCGCTGTCGCCGCCAACGGCGAGTCGAGACCCATCGACGCCGATCTCGGAGCCGTGTTCGGCGACCCAGGTCGTCGCCGCGTAGCAGTCGTCGAATGGCACCGGGTACTTGTGTTCCGGAGCCAACCGATAGTGCACCGAAACCACGACACATCCTGCGCGTGCTGCCAGCGTCCGACAGATGGCATTCGTCATCTCGAGATCGCCGAGAACCCAGCCGCCGCCATGAAAGTAGACGAGACACGGAAAGGGACCGCTGCCCGCAGGTGTGTAGACCCGAATCGGGATGTCCCCATGCGGGCCCGGGATGCTGCGATCTGACTGATCGGCGACGTCATCGCCGGGTCCCCCGAGCTCGGCGAACCCCTGCGCAGCAACCCGCGACTCTTCGGGCGAGAGCTCGTTGAGTGGAGGAGCATCGGCGTCGTCGATCTGTTGGAGCAACCCGACAGCCGCTGAGTCAAGAGGCATGGACATGTCCTTTCCAAGGAGTCTTGGAGTGCCCTCGGAGGGCCGTTCAGTACTGAATGAATCCGTATCGTTGGCGTCTTTTATGGTTAAAAGATTCGCTTACATGCAATGTTTTGTAAACGTGATTGGAGCCGCCACGAAACATTTTGTATCACGATAGCTCTCATCGTCAGAAGAGATTACCCTACGGAAAACGATCTACTTGCCGCATGCCAGCAACGTCGTCGCACCTGATCGGCGTGAATGTAGAGGACCCATATCCGTTTGTCGAATGCATCATCGATTTCTCCTTTCCTCCATAAATAGCTTCACTCACGAATCATTTTGACTTTTCGTTGACATCGAATCACCAACTCGTGTTAGAAACCCAGAAACAGATTCGGACGCCAGGTTCGAGCTGGCCCGATAGGGCATTGAGACGTCCAGGGGGATGTAGATGAAGGCACGATTTGGTTCAGCGACGCGCGGACTGCATCCGAGATCGTCGATCGCATTGATCGTGACGATGATGCTCGCCTTCGCTGCGTGTGGGAGTTCCAGCGACAGTTCAGCCGGCGCATCTTCCAACGCCGATGACGCAATCGACAGGGCGGCAGCGCCGACTGGCGAACCAATCAAGGTCATGGTTCAGACACCGATCGACAGTCAGGTCCTGCCGTTCCCGAACATTCCCGAGACCGCTCGGCTGTACACCGAGTTCATCAACGCCAAGGGCGGTATCCAAGGGCGACCGCTCGAGCTCGTGATCTGCGACGACAAGGCCGATGCAGGTCTCGCAGCTGCCTGTGCTCGAACAGCCACCGAGGAAGGCGTGGTGGCCAATGTCGGAGGTTTCACGCTCGACATGAATCAGGCGATTCCCATCATGGAGGAAAACGACATTGCCTGGTTCGGCGAGTGCTGCCCGATCAGCAACTTGGAGTTCAACAGCCCGATCTCCTTCCCGATGGGATTCGTCAACGCCTTTCCGACGGCCGCCGCCGTGAAGATGACCGAGGACGGATGCACCGACATCGTCGGGATCTTCGGCGACGACGTGACCAACGTGCCGCAGATCGAGGCCTATGAGAACGGCTTCAAATCCGTGGGCGTCGATCCGGCTACGAGCAGGATCGTCCTGATTCCCATCACCCCGGGCGATTACAGCGCCCAGGCGGCCCAGGTCGGCGACGCCGATTGTCTCTTCGGGCAGGTCGCTCAAGTCAACTGGCCACCACTCCTCACCGCCCTCGAAGGCGTCGGATCGACACCGCGACTCTACGGACCTCAGGGCAATCTGGACTCCACCATCGTCGAGCAGTTCCCCGATGCCACGGAAGGCGCCACGGTGATCGGTGTCTATCCCAGCATCGGATCGCCGGTCTGGGCCGACTTCCGAGACTCCATCGAGAAGTACGACGCCGATCCGGAGCTCAACTACAACAGCCTCGCTGGCCTGGGAACGTGGTCTGCCTTCACCGCGTTCACCTTGATCGTCGAGGGCATCGAAGGAGAGATCAACAACGTCACGTTCCTCGAGGCGGCGAACGCGACCACCGGATTGGATACCGGGGGCATGGTCGGTGTACTCGACTTCACGAAGGAGTACGAGGGTGGAGGAGGCGACATTCCTCGCATCTTCAACCTGAACGTGTTCTACGACGTCGTCGAGGGCGGGCAGGTCGTCCCTCTCGACGGCATCGCCTACGACATGGGCAACGCCTTCGACGGCCAGCCCAACAGCTAGTTCGCATCGATCCTCCGTACTTCCATCCACGCACCCAGAAGGGAAAGCTGCACGTGCTCGAGGTTCTTCGATTTGCATTGCTCGGACTCGGCCTTGGTGCGCTGTACTCGCTCGCCTCGCAAGGTCTGATGGTGATCTACCGAGGATCGGGTGTACTCAGCTTCGCCCATGGAGCGATCGGAATGGTGGGTGCCTACATCCACTGGGAGGTCAAGGTCTCCCACGGTCAGCCAGCGGTTCTTGCGTGGATCGCTGGTCTGGCCGGTTGTGCCGTCATCGGGGCGCTCTCCCATCTGCTCATCATGCGGCAGCTCCGGAGAGCGTCCCCGTTGGCTCGGATTGTGGCCACACTCGGCTTGTTGGTCGTGCTGCAATCGGCGGCAGTACTGCGCTACGGCGCCCGTGGCACCTCGGTGAAATCCGAGTTGCCACGCAATCTCGTCGAGCCCTTCGGGATCGGTGCGGTGTCGATCGACCGATTCATCCTCTTCGGAATCGCGGCTGCGACCACCGCAGCATTGTGGGCCCTCTACCGATTCACCCGCTTCGGCTTGGCCACAACTGCCGTCGCCGAGAACCAACGGGCTGCGTCGAGTCTTGGACTCTCGCCCGATTGGGTCGCGACCGCCAACTGGGCCCTCGGCTCTGCCTTGGCCGGCATGGCTGCCATTCTCATCGCACCCATCGTCCAGCTCCAGGTCGCGACCATGACCAACCTCGTCCTGGCCGCCATGGCTGCGGCGCTGGTGGCAAGCTTCCGGTCGTTCCCGATTGCGTTCGCAGCAGGGATCTTGATCGGTATCGGACAGGGAGAGCTCACGCGATATGTCAGCAATCCCGGCGTGTCCACCTCTCTTCCCTTTGCCGTCATCGTGGTGTGGATGGTCGTGCGCGGTCAGGCCTTGCCGCTCCGGGACTTCTTTCTCCAACGGTTACCTGCTGTTGGCAGCGGCAAGGTGCATCCGGTCGCTCTCGTCGTTGCGCTGGTTGCAACCGGAATCGTCATATCGCTCGTCCCCCCTCGTTGGCAGGATGCATTCGTGGTGACCTTCGCGATGGGGCTGATCCTCCTCTCGGTTGTGGTCGTCACCGGCTACGCCGGCCAGCTCTCGCTGGCTCAGTTCGCGCTCGCCGGTTTCGGGGCACTCGTAGCGGGGCGACTCGTTGACGCCGGGGGTTGGCCGTTTCCGCTCGCACTGTTGGCCGCCGTTCTTGCGACCGCACCGCTTGGCGCCCTGTTCGCCCTTCCCGCAGTACGAGCACGCGGCATCAACCTTGCGATCGTGACCCTGGGACTCGGTACTGCGCTCGAGTTCATGGTGTTCAACAACGCCAGCCTGGTCGGCGGATTCGCCGGCACCGTCGTCGGCAAACCACATCTGTTCGGATGGGACTTCAATTCGATCGCCCACCCCGGACGTTACGCAATCGTGTGCATGGGCTTCTTCACCGTCGCCGCCTTGATGGTGGCCAGTGTCCGGCGCGGCCGCTCGGGCCGTCGACTCCTGGCCGTTCGCACCAACGAGCGAGCTGCTGCCGCGCTGGGCATCAGTGTCGTGGAGGCGAAGGTCTACGCGTTCGCCCTGTCGGCCGGCATCGCTGCGATCGGGGGCGTGCTCCTGGCTTTCCGCAAGGACGTCATCGTGTACAAGTCAGAGTTCTTGAGCTTCAATTCGATCCTCGTCGTCGGGTGGTCATTC
>CALACD010000425.1 GCA_937890445.1 uncultured Acidimicrobiia bacterium
GCTCGAGCACCTCGTGGGCGAAACTCCCGACGATGGCAGCCTGGCCGGCAGGTTCGCTGCGACGGTCGACGTACTTGAACTTCCAGCGGCGCGGGCATCCGTCGAATGCCGCAGCCGACGACGGGGAGAGATAGGGAGGAGCTTCGGCCACTCCATGATCATGACCGGGGGGTGTGACGGCGGGGGGGATCATCAGAATCGACCGCCGCCACCCTTCGAACGTCCCCCGAAGCTGCCGCCGCCTCGAGAGGTCGGCCGAGAAGACGTTCGGCTCGAACCTGGTCGGAGCACACCGCCCCCGAGACCGCCGAATCCTCCGCTGGATGCCCGGCGCTGCTGCGTGCGGCGACTCGAGGGACGGTGGTTGGCGGCCCCGCCCAGGATGATGCTGCCGAGAATGCTTCCCAATCCGCCGCCCGTACCCCCACCCCGACCGTTCGGCGGTAGACCTGTTCGCCGTCGGCCGGGTCGCGGTTGGTCGGCAGAGCCCGCGGGAACACCGCTCACGACCGAGTCGTCCGGTCCCAGTGCCGGACCGGACGACGGCTGGCCTGGAGCGCTCGCTCGGGACCCGTTTGCTGCAGGCTCGCTCGACGGGCCGTCCCGAGCGTCGTCGGCGTCAGGGGAGGGGGCAGCCGGTGGTGGGCGGCCTTCGAGAGTTGCTTCGATGACTTCGAACTGCCATTCGGCATGGTCGATCTTGTCATCGAGTTGGTCGACCTCAGCGATGGTCGAGGCGTTCTCGATCTCGCTGCTGACGTCCTGGTAGGTTCGACTGGCTTGTTCGTAGGTGCGGATCAATTGTTGGTCGCCGCTGGCGATCACCTTGTCACCGAGGTCGATGACCCGGTCGGCGTTGTTCCGCAACTGCTCGCGAATCTCCACCCGGTCCAATTCGAGCGACTCGGCTTCGGCCTTCTTGGTCCTACGTTTGTTGGCGAGGAAGCGGATACCGAAGAACGCGCCGATGGCAGCGACGATCCCCCAGAACCACGCCCCGATGCCACCCGAAGCGGAGTCCGAGCTCGCATCGGCAGCGCCACCGGTGCTCGTCGGGGTCGTCTCCGACGCAGTGGTGCCGGTCAGCGTCGAGGTGAAGGTGTCGATGCCTTCGGCAACGGCACCTCGGCTGAAGGCCTCCAATGCGGCCGAACCGGCGGCTGCGGGGTCGAGGCGGGTGGACTGGCCCCAGACCCCCGTGTTGGTCAGGACCAGGACCGTCGAGTAGCGGGAGCCGGCGTCCTCCATCGAGCCGAGGATGTCCAAGGCCAGCAGCTCGGCATCGTCGTCGGACCGGAGCCAGACGAATCCGATGCCCTGTGCGTTGGCCCGAGCGATCGCGGCGTCGATGGTGGAGTCCGACGAGGGTTCCAGGAACTGGCCGGTCCGGTCCACCTCGGCAGCGATGGTCGCCGTATCGGTCGTCTGGGCCGACACCGCTCGGTCGCTGGCTGCGAATGACAGCACGACGACGAGAAGGGTGGAGACGACGAAGGTGGAGACGAGCTGGGTGACGATGACGACCGGAAGTCGCACGGGTCGTTGGGAACACTCGACAGGTCGCACGTCTCGGACTCTACCTGCCCATCTCGGGTGGCCCGGATCGATCAGAAGATTCCCAGAGGTACGGCGTCGGTCGGCAGGACCGAGGCCGCCTCGATGCCCAGCCATTCCTCGGCCAACGTTGCCAGATACCGGTCGAACCCGACAGTCACCCGGAGGTTCCCGTCCTCGTCCAGATCATCCAAGGGGGGTCGCTCACCGAAACGTCCGTCCGAGAGGGGTCCGGCCAGCAGCATGGTCGAGGCCGATCCGTGATCCAGTCCACGGTCGTTCTCCTCGACGCGGCGACCGAACTCGCTCGTGGTCGCAACCAGCACACGATCGGTCAACCCCAGTCCGTCCACTCGTTCCAGGAAGCCGCCGACCGCAGCATCGAACCGTCTCAGATTGTCCTGCTGTTGCCAATGATGGTTGCTGTGGGTATCGAATCCGCCGATCTCGGCGTACACGATCCGTACTCCGACATCGGCCTCGATCAGATCTGCGGCCAGGTGCAACTGTCGCCCCAGATCGCCGCCATCGGCGATCATCGGCGTCTCCCAATCGATGTCCGCTTCCGACGGTGCGAGTCTCGCCGTCAGGTCGAGGAGTCGACCGTAGGACTCGATGATCTGCGCAGTCAGCGGGTCTCCGGCCGAGGCGAACCGGGCCAGCCCCTGTTGATAGGCGATCGCGTCGGACCAATCGGTTGGAGCCAGGAACCAGAAGTCCTCGGTGCTTCCGAGCGACATGGTGGCCGCCTGCTGATTGGTGAAGTTCGGCGTCGGTCCCGCCGTCGAGACACCGACGAGCGGCGAGCCGTCGTCCAAGGCATCGGCCAAGCGGCCGAGAAAGCCGGTCCGCAATCCCCCGGCGCCGTGGACGTCTCCCTGTTCCCAGCGTTCGGTCATGGCGAAGTGGGACAGGTCGCCGTCGACAGGGCCGACTCCCTCGACCGTGGCGATGCCTCGGCGGTGCAAGAGGCTCAGCGATGGATGCAGTCCGACGTCGCTGTCCAACGCGAGGACGTCGGCGGAGGGGAGCGCCAGGGACGGACGCAGGTCGTGGTAGATCGGGTCGTCGAGTGGAACGAGCGTGGACAGCCCGTCGTTGCCGCCTTCGAGGTTGACCACGACGAGGATGCGTCCGTCCACGGCACCGGGAACCGTTCGGCCCCGTGGTTCGACCGGCGAGCCTGATCGACGGTCCACGGACAGCGATCGAGCAGCGGATGGTCCCGAGCTGCAGCTCGACAACAGAGGGACTCCTGCGGTCAGCGCGCCGGCGGCGGCCAACTGTTCCAGGAAACGGCGACGAGAGAGCATGGTCATGACAAGTGGAACTCCGGGCAGGTGAGGACAAGTCGCCAACGTGCGAGATGGGCGCCCTCGGGCGACAGCTCGGCGGTTCCGGCGACGCCGTCGAGTGCCTGACGAGTGGACGCCGAGACACTCCACAGGCCGCACGCATCGAGCAGTCGGTTCACGTCCACGGTCGAGCCGTCGCCGACGAGTGCAGCGAGGTCGAGACCATGGACCACGCTCGCACGCCCCAGGAGTGACCCGGCCGACAGCCAACGATCACCGTCGGGCCATCCCGCTACGTTGGGGGGAAGAAAC
>CALACD010000426.1 GCA_937890445.1 uncultured Acidimicrobiia bacterium
GAGGGCTATCCGCTCCCGAACGACACCCGGCTCCGCAACCTGGTGGTCGCACCCGATCCCGGAGTCATCGAGGTCAACGTTCCACCCGCCGCTGACTGGCCCGAACTGGTGTCCATCGTCGAAGGCGTGAATGCCGACGCCGCGGCCAGTGGTCTGGGGACGGAGAAATTCGATCTCGACGGCACCCACAACGGCACCGGAGGCGGCAACCACGTCACCTTGGGTGGCATCTCACCGGCCGACAGCCCGCTCCTGCGACGACCCTCCCTCCTCCGGTCGCTCCTGACCTTCTGGCAGCACCACCCCTCGCTGTCCTACCTCTTCTCGGGACGTTTCATCGGTCCATCGAGCCAGGCACCCCGGGTCGACGAGGCCCGGGACGACAACCTGTACGAGCTCGATACCGCCTTCGCCGAGCTCGATCGGCTGGGTGACGACTCCCCACCGTGGGTCGTCGATCGTCTCCTTCGTCACCTCCTGGTCGATTTGACCGGCAATACCCATCGGGCCGAATTCTGCATCGACAAGATGTTCAGCCCCGACAGCGAACGAGGCCGTTTGGGTCTGCTCGAACTCCGGGCCTTCGAGATGCCACCCCATCCACGAATGGCGCTGGTGCAGGCGCTCCTGGTCCGAGCCCTGGTTGCCCGCTGCTGGGAGGAGCCGTATCGGGGAACACCGGTTCGCTGGGGGACCACCTTGCACGACCGCTACCTCCTGCCATGGTTCGTCGAACGAGATCTCCACGACGTGGTCGACGACCTCCGTAGCCATGGCTTCGACTTCGATCCGGCATGGTTCGACCCCTTCATCGAATTCCGCTTCCCTCGTCACGGCACCGCGACCATTGGTGATGTGACGCTCGAGCTGCGGGGAGCGATCGAACCGTGGCACGTGCTCGGCGAGGAAGCCACCGCCAGTGGAACTGCCCGCTACGTGGACTCCTCTGTCGAACGACTCCAACTGAAGGTCGTCGGTCTGGTCGAGGGCCGACACGTCATCACCTGCAACGGAGTCGTGCTTCCCCTGACCCGTACCGACGTGGCCGCCACTGCCGTGGCCGGGATCCGGTTCAAGGCGTGGCAACCCCCTTCGGGGCTTCACCCTACGATCGGGATCGACTCGCCATTGACCTTCGACGTCGTCGACACGTGGGCTCGTCGTTCGCTGGGCGGATGCCGCTATCACGTCGTGCATCCCGGCGGGCTGTCCTACGACTCGTTCCCGATCAACGCCAGCGAGGCCGAGAGCCGCCGCCAATCCCGCTTCGAGATCCTCGGTCACACCCCGGGCCAGTTCGTGCCCCAAGAACTCCCCATCTTCGACCATCGGGAATATCCTGTGACCCTCGATCTCCGGCGAGTAACGAAGGCGTGACATTCCGTCACAGGACCCCGTGACCAACATTCCCAACGCGACGGCCACGCTCGACCGGTACCAGTCGACCCCCGGCGTCCCCGATGAAGCTCTCGACGCCGATGGGCGTTTTCGTGACCACTGGAGCCATGTCGGCCCCGCGCTCGAAGCACTCGGCACCGAGGAGCTCCGACAACGACACGACGACGTCCGCCGCCTGCTGGAAGCCGATGGCGCCAGCTATCGGATCGCCAGCTCGCCCCAAGCCCAGCTGTGGCAACTCGACCCCATTCCCATGGTGCTCTCGTCGTCGGAGTGGGCAACGATCGAGTCCGGGATCCATCAGCGGGCCGTCCTTCTCGACCTCGTGCTCCGCGACCTCTATGGTCCCCGCACCCTGCTGACACGTGGCATGCTCCCTCCCGAGCTGGTCTTCGAGCACCCCGGTTTCATCCGAGCCTGTGATGGCATCCAACTGTCCGACGGCTCCCAGCTCTTCACCTACGCCGCCGACCTCGGCCGCGACGGCGACGGTACGTACCGGGTCATTGCCGACCACGCTCAGGCTCCATCGGGCTCGGGCTACGCACTGGAGAACCGGCTGGCGTTGTCCCGCGTCTTCCCCAGCCTCTACCGCGACGCGCAGGTCCATCACGTCGCGCCCTACTTCCGCTCGCTGCGAGCCGGCCTCCAAGCCTTGGCCGCCCACCGAAGCGATGACCCGCGGATCGTGGTGCTCAGTCCCGGAACCCATTCCGAGACGGCGTTCGAGCACGCCTTCCTGGCGTCGTACCTAGGGTTCAGCCTGGTCGAGGGGGCCGACCTGGTGGTGCGTGACGGTTCGGTGTTCATGCGGGCGCTGGGGCGGCTCGAACCGATCGATGTCATCCTTCGCCGTGTCGATTCCGACTGGTGCGATCCGCTGGAGCTCCGAGGAGAATCGCGCCTGGGCATTCCGGGCCTGCTCGAGGCCTGCCGGCGGGGCAACATCGCCGTGGTCAACACCGTCGGGAGCGGCGCCATCGAGAATCCGGCCCTGAACGCCTTCCTCCCCGCCATCGCCAAGGCTCTCCTGGGCCAGGAGTTGCGCCTCAACGGGCCCGACACCTGGTGGTGCGGCAACCCATCCGATCTCCGCTACGTGCTCGAGCACCTCGACCAGTTGGTGTGCAAGGTGATCTCACGCGACGAACCCGAGCGGTCTCGGTTCGGCGCATCGCTCTCGGCGACCGAACGGGACGAACTCCGAGCCCGGATTCTGAGCGCTCCGGCCCGGTGGGTGGCACAGGAACCACTGCCCCTCTCCTCCTCCCCGACGATGACGGCCGATGGGGTACGGCCCCGACGCACCGTGCTGAGGACCTACGCGGTGGCCCGCGAGAACTCGTTCACCGTCATGCCAGGCGGACTGACCCGGGCTGCCCCCGACGCCGACACCCTGCGCATCTCCAATCAGGCCGGCGCCATCGCCAAGGACACCTGGGTCTTGGCCAGCGAGCCCGAACAGCCGAGCGACCTGTGGCTCCGCGGCACTCCCACCGTGTCGGACCCGCATGCTCTCGAAACCCTCTCGGAGCGAGCCGCCGAGAACCTGTTCTGGTTCGGCCGCTACGCCGAGCGGGCCGAGTCCGTCCTACGTCTGCTGCGGGCGGTTCACGATCGTCGCAACACCGAGAGCCCGACCGTCGAGGGCCAGTGGGCCGTCGACGCATTGCTCCAGACCCTGTCGCTGGTGACCTACTCCAACCCGGGCTTCTTCGACGAGGATCATCTGCTCCATCCCGATGTCGAGTTGTTCGCCCTGTCCGCCGATGCCGAACGTCCGGGATCGCTGGCGTTCTCCGTCACCAAGTTCCTGGAAGCCGCCGATGCCGTGCGCGATCAGCTCTCGGCCGACACCTGGCAGATCACCAGCACCCTGGAACGTCAACTCGAGATCCTGGCTGCGACACCCGTCCATCGACAGGACGTCATCCAAGGAACTCTGGGTGTCATCATGCAGTCGTTCTTGGCCCTGCACGGATTGGCTGCCGAATCGATGGTTCGAGACTCGGGCTGGCATTTCATGGAGGTCGGCCGTCGCATCGAGCGACTGGTCCATGTGTCCGAATTGCTGCGAGCAGCCTTCGAATTCGAACGCGACACGCCCACGGATGCGTTGGTGCTGGAATCGGTGCTCGTGGCAGCCGAGAGCATCATCACGTACCGCCGCCGCTATCGCACCCATGGCGAGGTCGAGACGATGCTCGATCTGTTGATCGCCGATCCGGGAAACCCTCGGTCGATCCGTTACCAGATCGACCGGGTGGCCGAGGCCGTCGCCGGGCTGCCGGGCCGAGGACTGGGTGGCCCCTCGCCCGAGGAACGACATGTGCTCGATCTCTCCTCGGCCATCCGCTCCATCGACACGGCGGCGCTGGCCAAGTCCGAGGACAAGCAACGGCACGGGCTGGCCGATGCCCTGGACGATCTGATGGGCATCGCTCGAGCCCTGGCATCGGAGATCGGCGACCGGAATTTCACGCACATGCCTCCCCAACACGTGCTCGCCACCAACTCCTTCGGCCGGCAATGGGACTGAACAGGCAGGACTGAGCATGCGTCGCTACCGGGTCGTCCACACCACCACCTATCGTTACCAGTCGAAGGTGTCGCTGTCGTACGGACAGTTGTGCGTCCTGCCCCGAGAGTTCGACGGCCAGCGATGCATGTCCTCGCAGGTCGAGGTGATGCCGGCACCGGGCGACACTCGCCAGCGAGTGGACTTCTTCGGCAACCGGGTCGCCTACTTCGCCGTCGAGACCGCGCATGACACCCTCGAGATCACTGCCGACAGCGAGGTCGAGGTGTCGGGCCCGCGACCGGGTCGATTCGATGAGCCGGCCGCGTCGCGATCGACGGCCGAAGCCATCGACGCATTGGCCGATGTCGTCGGCGAGCAGCGGGTCGAGACCGCCCACTATCGACTCGACTCACCTCGCATCACGACAGACGAACGGGTCCACGAGTACGCACACCCGTCGTTCGACGACGATCGTCCGGTGATCGAGGCATTGCAGGATCTCTTCCAGCGCATCCACCGCGACTTCTCGTTCGATCCGAAGGCGACCTCGGTCAGTAGCACGATCGACGACCTCTTCGAGCACGGAGCCGGCGTGTGCCAGGACTTCGCCCACCTCGCCGTGGGCTGCCTTCGTTCCCAGAGCCTGCCGGCCCGGTATGTGAGCGGCTATCTCGAGACCATCCCTCCTCCGGGCAAGAAGAAGATCGTGGGCGCCGATGTCTCGCACGCCTGGGTGGATGCCTTCGTCCCGGATCTCGGGTGGGTCGGCATCGATCCGACCAACGACCAGTTCGTGAACGACCGGTACATCACCACGGCCTGGGGCCGCGACTACGGCGACGTCTCGCCGCTGAAGGGTGTGATCTTCAGCAACGGCGGCAAGACCGAGTTGGACGTCTCGGTCGACGTCCGCCCCCTCTGAGTCCGCCCCCGCCCCCGCTCCTCCCACCCCGCCCGGCTCCCTTCCTCCGAACCGTGTGCATGTATGACCGCTCGCCGAGCAGATACGCACACGGTTCGGAGGAGAAGCGGGGTCACCACAGGTAGGTGGGGGCGCCGTCCTCGATCGGAAGTTCCGTGTCCACGGTGGCCATGACGTTCATCGACGTCAGGATCAGTCCACCGTTGATGCTGGTGAGGAACGCGGTTTCCGACGCGTCGACACCGGTCGCAATTCGGACCATCGAACGCCGTGGCGCCAACCCCGTCGGGTCGACCACGACCCAGGCGCCGTCGATGCAGGCCTCGACAACGGCGTGGAAATCCATTGGTGACAGCCCCGGTGCGTAGACGGACACGATGCGAGCGGGTATGTCCCTCGCTCGAAGCAGAGCCACGACCAGATGGCCGAAATCTCGACAGACTCCGACTCGACTGATCAGGGTCGAGGTCGCACTCTCTGCTGGTCCGGTCGAGCCCGACACGTAGACCACCTGGTCCCCGACCCAGGCCGACACTGCGGCGACGATGTCTGACGGCACGGTGGCGTCGGTGACCGACGCAGCCAACTGCATGAGTCGGTCCGACTCGCAGTAGCGACTCGGCCGCAGGTAGTGGAACTGTTCCACCTCGTCGGCACCGAACTGATCGGTGGTTGCCACCACCGAGGCCTGATAGTCGACTCGCAACGCTCCGGCCGGAGCGCCTCGCAAGAGATGGAGACGGGTCCCGTGGGCGCCGAGCAGTTCATCGACCGGGCACGCCATGTCGTCGACGAACACCATCATCGACTCGTCCGACGTCGGATAGACCGATGCCACCGCGATCGAGATCAGCACGTCAGTGCCCTGCAGCACGTCGGCCTCGATGTGAGCCGAAACCACGCGGGCGTTCATGGCGGGATGGCGTTCGGTCACCGTCGGAACCGTACCGCCTCGGAACGGCAGCCCAGCCAAAGCTGTCCTAGGATGCGGCACGCATCCAAGGAGGGCTCGTGACCAACGCCGATACCCCGCACACGCCATCGGATCGAGCCCGATGAGGAGTGAGATCGACGTCTCCGTGGCCGGAAGACTCGAGGGGCGGATCGCTCTGGTGGTCGGTGGTGGCCAGACGCCCGGGTCCACCGTCGGCAATGGGCGAG
This sequence comes from uncultured Acidimicrobiia bacterium, assembly GCA_937890445.1. Lineage (GTDB taxonomy): Bacteria > Actinomycetota > Acidimicrobiia > Acidimicrobiales > SZUA-35 > JAHECQ01. Next base: position 6,003 of record CALACD010000426.1, read on the forward strand.
CCACCGCGCTGCTGTTGGCCCGGGCCGGGGCCACGGTGGTGGTCGCCGACCGGTACCGGGATTCGGCCCAGGAAACTGCCGACTCGATCATCGCCGAGGGCGGCGCGGCGTCGGCGCTCGAACTCGAAGTGACCGATGACGAACAACACCGGCAGGTCGTCGCCGAGGTCGTTGCCGACCACGGCCGCCTGGACATCCTGCACAACAATGTCGGCGTGAGCATCGCCGGAGGCGACGCAGATGCGCTCGAGTTGGAGCCAGAGACCTTCGATCGTTTGTGGGAGATCAACCTGAAGAGCGTGTGGCTGGCGTGCCGTCATGCTCTACCGGTCATGCGCGACCAAGGATCGGGTTCGGTGGTCAGCATCTCTTCGATGGCAGCCAAGCTGGCTTATCCGCTGGTGGGCTACAAGACCACGAAGGTGGCGATGCTGGGGCTCACCGAGAACCTGGCCGTCACGAACGCCCGCTACGGCATTCGGGTGAACGCGATCCTGCCCGGCCTGATGAACACGCCCATGGCCATCGAGGCCCGGGTGGCCCAGGGAACCCCTCGCGAGGACGTGGTGGCCGGCCGCGATCGTCAGGTGCCGTTGGGGCGAAAGATGGGATCGGCGTGGGACGTGGCCCACGCCGCGTTGTTCCTCCACAGCGACGAGGCTCGTTTCATCACCGGCATTTCGTTGCAGGTCGACGGCGGGCAGGGCCTCGTCGGTTAAGTGCCCGTTTCGCCCCGGTGAACAACGGCTCCTTCGAGTGCCGATCACGTACGACGCCGGTTACGTGGTTGCCGATGGCTCATCACGATCTCGACACCTCGACCTTGCACCAGACGTGGGACAGCAGCATCGAGCCCCGTCTGCACATCCGTTCCGGTGACACCGTCACGTTCCAGACGATGGACGCTCGCAACGGCTTCTACGATCCTGCGCTCGATCGGGACGTGCACGACACGCCCCCGTTCGTCGGGCATCCGCTGACGGGCCCGGTCTGGATGGAGGGAGCAGAGCCCGGCGACACCCTCGAGGTCGAGGTGGTCGAGATCCTGACCGGAGACTGGGGCTTCACCGCCTTCTCGCCCGGCCGTGGGCTGCTGGCTGACGACTTCGACCAGCCCTACCTGCATCGTTGGGATCTGCGGTCGGACCCGGCCGAGTTCCTGCCCGGCATCTCCGTCCCCCAGGAGCCCTTCCTCGGCATCATGGGCGTCGGCCTCGAGGGCGGACCTCACGGCACCGCGCCGCCCCGCCGCAACGGTGGAAACGTCGACATCAAACAACTGACTGCGGGAGCCACCATCTGGTTGCCGGTCCTGGTCGAAGGGGCGCTCTTCTCCTGCGGCGACGGACATGCGGCACAGGGCGACGGCGAGGTCTGCATCACGGCCATCGAGACATCGACGACCAGCACGCTGCGCTTCACACTCCACAAGGGTGGTGCTCCGGCCGAGTTGCGGTTCTCGATCCCGGGCCCGCTGAACCCCCGTACCAACGCCGGCGGTTGGTTCGCCACCACCGCCCACGGACCCGACCTGCTCGAGTGCAGTCGCAGCGCCACCCGTTTCATGATCGACCACCTGGTGCAGAACCACGGGCTGAGTCGCGAGGACGCCTACATCCTGTGTTCCGTCGTCGTCGATCTGCGCATCAGCGAGATCGTCGACGCGCCGAACTGGATCGTCTCGGCCTTCCTCCCCAACGCCATCTTCGGGTAGCGCCCACGTGCCCGAAGATACGGTTTCGTTGTACGTTCCCATGCATGATCGACTACGGGGAGCTCGTCGGGGACGATCGTGTCCACGGCAGCCTGCACACCAGCCCAGAGGTCTTCGATGACGAGATGGATCGCATCTTCACCAAGGGCTGGGCGTTCGTCGGCCACGAATCGGAGGTGGCCCGACCGGGCGACTGGGTGACCCGACGCCTCGGTCGGGAGTCCGTCATCCTCGTTCGTGATCGAACGGGCTCGGTGCAGGTCCTGGCCAACCGATGCTCGCATCGCGGGACGGCCCTGTGTTGGGAGGCCAAGGGGCACGCCTCTTCGTTCCAGTGCAATTACCACGCCTGGACGTTCGCCCTCGACGGGGCGCTGCGCAGCGTCCCGTACCCGGGGGGGTTCCAGAAGGACAAGGCCGACCTCGGGCTCGATCGGGCCGGCCGGGTCGACGGCTACCGGGGTTTCGTGTTCGCCAACCTCGATGGCTCGGCCGGACCACTGGCCGACCATCTCGGGGCTGGCGGTGCCGGCCTCATCGACCGCCTCTGTGATCTCTCCCCCACCGGCACCATTTCACTGGCGGCAGGCTGGATCGGCCACAAGGTGCAGTCGAACTGGAAGCTGTGGCCCGAGAGCGACAACGACGGGTATCACCTCTACTGGGTACACGCATCCATGGTCGACACCACCGACACCTACTACGAGGACGCCGTCCTCGGAGGCGAGACCGGCAATCGGTCACTCGCCGTCGATTGGGGAACGGCCATGTCGAGCTCGACTTTCGCCCCAGCTATCGGACGGAGCTGGCGTGGCTCGGCGCGACCCGGTCCAAGGTTGCCGCCTATTGCGAGGCCTTGGAGACGAAGGTCGGCGTCGATCGAGCCGGTCAGTTGCTGTGGGACGGGCCACCGCACGCTCTCGTCTTTCCCAACCTGTTCCTCGGCGAGATGAGCGTGGCCATCATCGAGCCGGTCTCACCGGCCGAGATGGTGCATCGACACACCGCGGTCCAACTCGATGGCGTCGACGACGCGTTCAACGCCCGGCTCCGCCGGCAGTCGGAGGCGGCCATGGGACCCGCCGGCTTCATCGTTCCCGACGACGCCGTCACCGCAGAGCGGATCCAATCGGCAATGCCGACACAACCGGCATCGGAGCGGGGGTGGATCGACATGAGTCGTGGCGTCGAGCGCGAGGTCTCCGGAGAGGCCGGGCAGCGCCAGGCACTGGTCTCCGACGAGACGACGAACCGAGGTTTCTGGCGTCAGTACCGTCGGGTGATGACGGGCGAAACCGCATGAGCGCCGAGGATCAACTCCGAGAGATCGAGGCCTTCCTGTTTCTCGAAGCCAGGCTGGCCGACGAGTCGCGGTACGACGAATGGGAAGCCCTCGTCACCGACGACATGCACTACTGGGTGCCAGCCGGGCCGGCGGTTGGTCAACCCTCCGACAGCCTGTCCTACGTCAACGACAATCGTGCCCGCCTGGCCACCCGGATGCGCCAGTTGCGGACCGGCAAGCGCCATGCCCAGACACCGGTGTCGCCGATGCGCCGACTGATCACCAACATCGAAGTGCTGGACTCGACAGCGACCGGCACGACGAGCGACGGTGACGAGTATCGGGTCGGTTCCAACTTCGTGTTGTACGAGCTGGCCGCCCAGGCAACCCATCAACTCCGGATCTGGCCCGGTCGGACCACCCATACCCTTCGTCGGGTCGACGGTGAGCTCCGGATGGCGGCCAAGGTGATCGAGCTGGTGACCGCGACCGAGCCCCAGCCCAATATGACGTTCCTCCTGTGAAACGGCCTACCGTAGGAAGGACCGCCTATTCGAGCTATCACCGGGAGACCAACGGATGCGTCGGGAACGCCAGATCGAACTGTTGCAGCGAGTAGCCGACTCCGGCGACCACCTGGCCGGCTTGCACGGCGAGCGTTCGATGATCAACCCGGCATCGTCCTACGCCGACCCGGCCCACTTCGCCGACGAGATGCGTGTGCTGTTCCGCAACGGGCCGACCCTTCTCGGTCTCAGTTGCGAGATGAGCGAGCCCGGAAGCTATCTCAGCACCACGCTCGACGGTGTCCCGGTGTTCGCCGTTCGCCAGCAGGACGGTTCGATCCGGGCCATGGTGAATGCTTGCCGTCATCGAGCGGCCCCCCTGGTCAGCGACCGTTCGGGCAACCTGGGCCGCAGCATCGTGTGCGGCTATCACGGCTGGACGTACGACCCCGGAGGCGCCCTGTTGGCCAGGCCGCTCTCGGCAGGGGCCTTCGACGATGTCACCATCAACTGCGACCTGCACTCCGTCACGGTCGCCGAGAAGTACGGCCTGATCTTCGTTCGGGTCGGCTCCGACGAAACGATCGATGTCGACGAGGTGTTGGGTGGGGCTCAGGACGACCTGGGCTCGTTCGGATTGGACGGGTACACCCACATCGAGACTCGCACCAACGAGTGGGACATGAATTGGAAGCTGGTGCTCGACACCTTCACCGAGAGCTACCACATCCGCTGGCTGCACGCGAACACCATCGCGCCTGCCTTCAACTCCGACTGTGTGATCTACGAGTCGTTCGGACGGAACTTCCTGTCGGTCGGGCTGCGGGCCAACGTCCATGACGAGTTCACCAAGCCCAAGGAGGACTGGTCGCTGCTGCCCTACGGCACCATCCAATACTTCCTGGTGCCGAATGCGCTGGTGGTCTACCAACTCGATCACATCGAGGTCTGGCGATTGGAACCGCTCGATGTGGGACGAGTTCGCACCCACACCTCCATCTTTGCTCCCGAGCCGCCCGATGAGCGAGCGCTGCGCTACTGGACCAAGAACCTCGACCTGCTCCTCGAGGTGACCGGTACCGAGGACTTCCCGACCATGGAGAGGATCCAGGCCGCATTGGCGTCGGGGGCCGTGCCCAACGTGGTCTACGGCCGTATCGAACCTCCCCTGGTGCACTTCCACACCGCCCTGGCCGAGGCGCTGGCCACCACACGGTGAGCGTCACCTCATGAGCGCCTTGAGCCCCGCTCCCGCCAACCGTTTCGTCGATCGGGTCGCCGTCGTCACCGGCGGCACGACGGGCATCGGACGAGCGACCGTCGAACGCCTGCACCTCGAGGGCGCCGCCGTCGTCTTCTGTGGGCGGCGCGCCGAGGTCGGCGAGGAGGTCGAGGCTGCATTGGGCCGTGATCGGGCCGTCTTCGTCGCCGCCGACGTCACCGTGCGAGCCGATCTCGAACGCCTGTACGCCATCGGTCACGAGCGGTACGGCCGACTCGACGTGGTGGTGAACAACGCCGGCAACGTCGTGGTCGGCCCGACGTTGCGCCTCAAGCCCGAACAGTGGCGACGAACGTTGGCCCTCAACCTCGACTCGGTGTTCGACAGTTGCCAGCTGGCACTGCCGCTCCTCCAGGCAACCATCGCCTCGGGGGCAGCGCCGGGGGCCGCCATCGTCAACGTCGCCTCATTGGATGCCGTCGGTGCCGATCGTGGCTTCGCCGCCTACAACGCGGCCAAGGCCGGCGTGGTCAACTTCACCCGATCGTTGGCGCTCGAGTTCGGGCCGGCCGGCATCCGGTGCAACACGGTGTCCCCCGGGGCAATCGACACCCCGCTCACCGTCATGACCACAGGTGACCCGACCGCGGCCGCCGCCTTCGAGGCGGCCAACCCCCTGGGCCGCTACGGCCGGTCGGAAGAGGTCGCGGCCGCCATCGCCTTCCTGGCCGCCGACGAGGCCAGCTTCGTCAACGGCGCCAACCTGCTGGTCGACGGCGGAGTCACCGCCGGCACCGGGCATCCGGACGTGATGGGCCTGTTCGGCATGGGGTAGGTTCGCAGGAACATGGGCCCTCTTGCTGGTTTGAGAATCGTCGAGCTGTTCTGTATCGGACCCGGACCGTTCGCCGGGATGTTGTTGTCCGACATGGGCGCCGACGTGCTGCTGGTCGATCGACCAGTCGAACCGGACTGGGGCTATCCCGATCATCCCCAGCGATTCCTGTACCGGAACCGGCGGTCGGTTCAGGTCGATCTCCGGACCTCGGAAGGGGTGGCGGCCGTCCTCGATCTGGTCGAGAAGGCCGATGGTCTGATCGAAGGATTCCGACCCGGCGTGGCCGAGCGTCTCGGACTGGGTCCCGATGCATGTCTGGCCCGCAACCCCAAACTCGTCTACGGCCGGATGTCGGGCTACGGGCAAACGGGCCCCCTGGCTCAGCGAGCCGGTTTCGACCTGAATTTCCTGTCGTTGACCGGAGCGCTCTGGGCGATCGGCGAAGCAGACCGACCGCCGGTCCCACCGCTGATCCTTGCCGGCGACTTCGGCGGGGGCGGGGCGTTCCTGGCCCTCGGCATGGTGTCGGCCATGTGGGAAGCGGCCCGCTCCGGTCAGGGCCAGGTGGTCGATGCTGCCATCGTGGATGGGGCCCTCAATCTGATGGCCTACACCTACGGCAACCTCGAGGGCGGCACCTGGACGCCGGAACGACAGTCGAACCTGATCGACGGCGGCGACTGGCGATATTGCGTCTATACGTGTGCCGACGGGCGGTTCGTGTCGCTGGCCATCATCCACCCCAAGTTTCTCGACAGCTTTCTGGCCAAGGCCGCGGTGCAACTGCCCACGGATCTCGGCGACTCGACCGATGTGGCCAACTGGCCCGCCTATCGAGCCTGGATGGGTGAGGTGATCGCCTCCCGCACTCGCGATCAGTGGGTCGCGCTCTTCGATGGCGACGACGACTGTGTCCAGCCCGTCCTCGATCTGGTCGAGGCTCCGAATCATCCCCACCTCCGGGCTCGCGACGCCTTCACCGAGATCGGCGGCACGACCCAGCCCTCCCCCGCGCCCCGCTTCAGCCGCACACCATCGGAGATCGTGCGGGTCAGTCCGGGTCCGGGTGAAGGCGGTGGCGACGCACTGCGAGAGTGGGGCTTCGCCGACGCAGACATCGACCGCATCATCGGCTCGGCAGCGACCAGCCCGACGACCACGATGGACCGGTGATCACGATGCGGGCATGGCGAGTGAACGAGTTGGGCCATCCGAGCACGGCGCTGACGTTGGAGGATGTCCCGAGCCCCGAGCCTCCGGCCGGTCAGGTCCGCATCCGGGTCGAAGCGACCAATGTGAACTTCGCCGACATCCTGGTGTGCCAGGGCATCTACCAGGATCGCCCCGGCGTGCCGCTGACCCCCGGGACCGAGTCGTGCGGGGTGATCCAGGCGGTGGGAGCCGGGGTGGATCTCGCCATCGGCACCCGGGTCGCGGGCATGACCAACATGAAACACGGTGGCTACGCCGAGGAAGCACTACTGAAGGCCGAGACGGTGCTGGAGATGCCCGATGACCTCGATGCCTGCGACGCCACCGTCCTGTACTCGACGTTCCAGACCGCCCATGTCGGGCTGTTCCATCGGGGTCAACTCGAGGCGGACCAATGGGTGTTGGTGCTCGGCGCCTCCAGCGGTGTGGGAGCGGCTGCGGTGCAGTTGGCGGCCCAGCGGGGGGCGCACGTCATCGCCACTGCGGGCGGCGCCGACAAGCAGGCCCATTGCCGGTCGCTGGGGGCCGAGATCACGGTCGACTCGACGGCCGATGATGCCGTCGACGCTCTGTACGCCGCGGTCATGGAAGCCACCGATGGCGCCGGGGTTGCGGTCGCCTTCGACCCCGTCGGCGGCCCACTGGGCGAGGTGACCCGGCGACTGATGGCCTTCGAAGGTCGACTGGTCGTGATCGGGTTCGCCTCGGGCACGATCCCCAGCTACCCGGCCAATCACGTGTTGGTGAAGAACTACACCGTGCTGGGTATGGCGTGGGCCGAGTACACGACCCGACGTCGAACCGTGATCGAAGAGGCGCATGCCGACATCCTCGGCCTGTACCGCGAGGGCCGCATTCGCACCGACGTCACCTCCCTGCCCTTGACCGACGTCCCGGTCGCGCTGGCTTCGCTGGAGGCCCGCACGGTGACGGGCCGACTGGCCATCGTTCCCTGACCGGTGGGCTTGGTCGGCGCGCATTGGTCGATGGCTAGATGTCGGGGGGTGCCGGATTCTCGCCGGCGACGATCCGATGGAATCGATCCTCGACGGCGGACTCCATGCTCGGGTGGGTGAACACGTAGAAGCGCTTGTGTTCGATGGCGTCGAGCACCAGATCAGCGGTGGAGTCGGGCGAGATCGAATCCTCGGCGAACAGCTTGGCGATCCTCTCCCGTCTCACCTGGAGCTTGGCTGCCTGCTCCGAGGTGAACGACACGGCCAGGTTCTCGGGCCGGTTGCGATCCGACGTGCCAAGCGCGGTTCGCACCCACCCCGGGCACAGCACCGACACCTCGACGGCTGAACCTTCGCTCTTCAGCTCGTGTCGGAGCGTCTCACTCAGAGCCAACACACCGGCCTTGGCCGTGTTGTACGGCCCCATCTCCGGCATGTTCACCAACGACGCGATGGAACCGGTGTTGACGATGTGGCCGTCGTCGTGAGCCCGCAGGTGCGGCAGGAAGGCTTGGATGCCGTGGATGACCCCGAACAGGTTCACACCGAGGATCCACTGGAAGTCCTCGATCGGGAGCTCGGCGATGGGCAGTCCTCGACTGCCGACGCCGGCGTTGTTGCAGACGATGTGGACCCGACCGAAGTGATCGATGGTCGCTTCCGCCAGATCATCGACCTGCTGCTTGCTCGACACATCGGTTGGAAGGGCCAGGACATCCGCCCCCATGTCGGTCAGTCGATCGGCAGCGTCGGCCAACGCCCGCTGTTCGACATCGGCCAACACCACCTTCGCTCCTCGTTCCGCGAAGCGAGTGGCCAGCGCAAGGCCGATACCCGATGCTCCGCCGGTGACAACGGCAACCCTGTTCTCGAATGACCCGTTGTTCTCCAATGACCCGGTGTTTTCCAATGGCATGACCGAAGGCTAGATCCTGGGCCGCCCTAGGATCGGCCGATGGCCGACCGGACAACCATCGACGCCACACTGAGCCGCTACTACCGAGCGTGGGAGCAACGTGACCACGAGCTGTACCGAACCGTCTGGGCCGACGACGCGGCCTTCGCCGATCCGCCGACCGACGGCGAGGTGCCTCCAACCGGTTTCGAACAGATTCTGGCCGGGATGGAGGACGTGTGGTCGAAGGCCCAATCGATCACCTACGACCGACATCGAGCATGGCATTGCGGTCACTCGGTGGCCGTCCACAGCACCGTGGTCATGCGTCTTGTCGATGCCGTTGCCCAGGTGCCACTCATTCACGTCTTTCGTTTCACCGACGACGGCCTGATCAGGCGACTCGAGGCATTCCTCGATTTCGACCAGGTCGAGATGGCCGAGGGCGAACGTCCGGACTGGATGCCGACCTCGACCTAGAACCAGTGCTCGACGTCGAATCGCTCGGCACCGACTCGTCGAAAGATTCCGGCGCAACTTCTCAGGATTGCACGACCCGAACCGGTTCGCCGTCGAGGAAGCCGGCGATGTCGGCCACGACGTCGGCGAAGAAGATCTCGTAGACGTTGTTCGACACGTAGCCGATATGAGGTGTCGCCAGCACATTGCCGAGTGTCCGGAACAGGTGGTGGGGAGGCAGCGGTTCGGTTCCATAGGCGTCGAGACCTGCCCCGGCAATCCAGCCGTCGCGGCAGGCAACGACCAACGCATCCTCATCGCAGATCGGGCCCCGGCTGGTGTTGATCAGCCATGCCGACGGCTTCATCGCCCGCAACTCGGCTGCGCCGATCAGGCCCGTGGAACGTTCCGACAGGACGAGATGGACCGAGACGAAATCGCTGCGCTCGAAGAGCTCCTTCTTCGACACCAACCGGGCGCCGATCTCACCGCAACGCTCCTCGGTGAGATTCTGACTCCACGCGATCAGTTCCATACCGAACGCCTTGCCGACCTCGGCCACCATCCCTCCGATCCGACCCAGACCACAGAGGCCCAGCATCGCGCCGTAGAGGTCGGTGCCGACCGTGGTCATCCACCCGCCGTCGGCAACGTTGCCGACCTCGGTCGGAAGGTGACGGGCGCACGCCAGGATCAGGGCCCACGTCAGTTCGGCCGTGCTCTGCACCCGGCCCCCGGTCCCGCAATACGTGATCCCCAGGTCGGCGCATGCCGCAGTGTCGATGGCAGCGTTGCGGGCTCCGGTCGTGACCAGCAATTCCAACGCGCCCAGCCGTTCCAGCACCGAACGGGGAAACGGGGTTCGTTCTCGCATGGCCACCACGACCTCGAAGCCATCGAGGGCCGCGACGAGTTCGTCGACGTCGTCGATGTGGTGGCGGAACACCGTCGTCTCGACCCGACCCTCGAGCGCCGACCAGTCGGCCGAGGACAGGGCGACACCCTGGTAGTCGTTCAGGATTGCCACTCGTTTCATGCTGCTCACCATGTCCCGAGACGTCGACCTCGATCCAGTCGGCCCGCCCCATCGACGGGTTGGCGACTAGCGTCCGCTTCCTCCCATGATGCGACGCGCCACCAACCTCCGACCTTCGACTGCCGGCTTGGGCGGACGGGCCATTGCCTCGCTGGTCTTCGTCACCGCCGCGTCGATGGTGGCCCAGGGGTTCGGCCGGTTCACCTACCCGGTGCTGCTCGATGCCATCAACGACGACGTGCTGCAGAGCTACACCCGGGCTGGCCTGCTCGGTACCACCAGCCTGGTCGCCTACCTGGCCGGCACCGCCGCGGTGTCGGTTGCCTCGACCCGGGTCGAGCCGATCTCACTGGTCAAGTGGGGTCTCACCCTCTCGGCCCTGGGGCTCGGCCTGCTGGCCGTCGCTCCTGGCTTCGCCATGTTGGCCGTGGCGTTGTTCATCGCCGGTCTCGGTGGCGCCGGTGTTTGGGTTCCGGCACCCGGCATCGCGGCTACTGCAGTGGGCCCCGAGCGCAGCGGTCTGGCCATCGGGCTCGTCGGGTCCGGCATCGGGCTCGGCATCGTGGTGGCAGGTCCGTTGACCAATCTGGTGCGCTGGTTGGCCGACGACGAGGAAGCGTGGCGGCCCGTCTACCTGATCCAGGCCGTCGTGGCGCTCGCGGTGCTGCTCGGTGTCTTGACCATCGTCCGGCTGCCACCGACCGGCACCAACGCGGCCCGAGTCCAGCTGTCGGTTCTCCGCTCGGTTCCCGGCTGGCGCTTGCTGGTGGCGGCCTTCGCCATTTTCGGTGTCTCGTACTCGCTGTACTTCTACTTCCTGGTGGCGCAACTTCGCGAAACCGGATGGTCGGCGTCGGCGTCGGCCTACATCTTCACCATCGTCGGCATCAACAGTGCGGCGGGCGGCATCGCCTTCGGTCGACTGTCCGATCGCTACGGCCGACCCCGGATGATGGTGGCCGGGTTCCTTCTTCTGGCTGCTTCGCCGTTGCTCACGCTCTCGGGTCATCCGGCCCTGGTGGTGGCGGCTGCGTTCTCGTTCGGTCTCTGTGTTGCCGGTACGCCGACGGCGATCGCCGGCATCGTCGCCGACAACCTCGAGGGCCGAGCTTTCGGGGCTGCCTTCGGTCTGCTCACCCTCGTCTTCGGGCTGGCCCAGGTGCTCGGTCCGCCCTTCGCCGGGGTCGTGGCCGAATCGACCGGGTCGTTCGCCATCCCGTTCCTCATGGCCAGCGTGACCGCCCTGGCCGGGGCCGGCTGTGCGATCGCTCTGTGGAGACGGACCAACTAGCGTCGAGAGTCCGGAGCCGAGAAGGAGTACTGCATGGGTCCAGAACTGGTCGACTACCTCTTGTACGAGAAGGAAGAGAACGGCGTCCTGTGGATCACGTTCAACCGGCCCGAGAGGTTGAACGCCCTCTACGGAAGGTCCGAGCCCGTGGGCACGGTGGCCAAGGTCGGCGAGTACATGCGGGCCGCCGACGATGATCCCGATGTTCGGGTCATCGTGCTCACCGGCAAGGGTCGCGCCTTCTGCGCCGGTGCCGATCTCAAGAACGACATCCCCGAGGACGAGATCGGACCCAAGATCGCCGGAGCACGCTCCAGCGAGATCGGCGCCGACGGCTCTCGTCAGTACTTCTTGCACGCCTTCACCAAGCTCCATCGCGACATCTCGCTGATCCGCAAACCCACCATCGCCATGATCAACGGCCCGGCTGTGGGCTCGGGCATGGACATGGCGTTGCACTGCGACCTCCGGATCGGCTGTGACGCCACTCGCTTCATCTCGTATCACAACGCCGGCCAGATCATCGAGAACGGCGGCTGTTACTACCTCCCCAAGATGGTCGGCCTGGGCCGAGCTCTCGAGTTCGCCTATGTGGGTGAGCTCACCGCTCAGCGGGCCTACGAATGGGGCATGCTCAACCATCTCGTCGCCGACGATCAGCTGGAGCAGACCACCCGGGATCTGTGCGACCAGATTCTCCGTCGACCCCCGATTCCCCAATGGGTCTCGAAACAGATCATGCGCGCCGCCCTCGACAGCAGCATCGAGAACACCATGGTGATGACGTCGAATGCCAGCGGGATCATGCACCATTCCCACGACGCGAAAGAGGCCCGGCGGGCCTTCGCCGAGAAACGGGCACCCAACTTCACCGGGACGTAGCCGTCCCCCGGTCGATGGTCAGCGGCACCGTTGCCGGGTTGTAGTCGAGGAGCCCATAGCCGGCGGCCCCTTTGTTGGCGATGGTCGGATCTTGCAGCGCTCGGCCCTCTTCCCACGACCATCGGGCGACGTCGTTGCCCCGTTCTCGTCGCACGGATTGGAAGGTGTCGAGGGCCTCGGTCACGTCGCCTGCCCCCGCAATTGCCCGAGCCAGCACCACCGCGTCCTCGACCGCCATCGCAGCTCCCTGTCCCAGGAACGGTGTCATCGGGTGGGCGGCGTCACCCATGATCGCTACTCGGCCCGACGTCCACGTTGGCGCCGGCTGCCGATCGTAGAGACCCCACTTGAACAACTCGCCGTCGGGAACCGATCGGATCAGGTCGAGCAGGTGCGGGGCGAAGTCGTCGTAGTCAGCGAGGAACTGGGCGGTCGTGGCCGGGATCGACCAGCCCTCCTGCTCCCATACGTCGGTCTGCCCACAGCCGATCAGATTCATCAGCTCGCCGCCTCGCAGCGTGTAATAGAGCAAGTAGCGGCCAGGTCCGCGATGCATCCCCAGCTCGCGTTCACGCACGATCGGCGGCACGAGATCAAGGGGAATGAGCGCCCGGAAGGCGACCTGGCCGTTGAACCTGGCGGGCTCGCCGCCGAACACCTCTGTCCGTACTGCCGAGCCGTTCCCGTCGGCGCCGACGACCAGAGGTGAGGTGTCGCTGACACCGTTTGCGAACCTGGCGGTCACGCCATCGGCGTCTTGGTCGAGGGCAACGAACTCATGCCCGGCATGGACGGCGTCGGCGTCGTTCGCCCGTACCGCCGCCAACAACACGGCGTGCAGATCACCCCGATGCACGGCCAGCGACGGCAGTCCGTACATCTCGGCGAACCCGGCATTCGGCCGCTCCCCCAACACCTCGCCCGTCGCGTAGTCGCAGGCATGGAACACCTTCGGACAGCTCGACACCGCCGCAACGGCCTCGTCCACACCCAGGTCGACGAGCCCGTTCCGCCCATTGGGCTGCATGATGATGCCGGCACCGATCTCACGCAGCTCACTGGCCCGCTCGTACACCGTCACTGCGATGCCACGTCGCTGCAGACCGAGGGCCAACGACAATCCGCCGATGCCGCCGCCGACCACCACCACTCTCTCGACCGTCACGGCACCCATCCTGTTCGCAAAGCCCTGCCGCCACAAGCGCCAGGAGCTGACGGCCGATCTCGCGTTGCATGCGGCGAATCGAGAGACGGACAGCCCGAACGAGCTGCAGAGTCCCAAGTCGGCCACGCTCCGGCGGGCGGCTCGGCCCGGCGTAACGGCGGCGTAGCTACCCGTTCACTACCCGGGCACAGGAACTCCATAGCTTGCCGCAAACCCCATCAAGCCATCGAGGAGACCACGTCATGATCGACACCGAGCTTGCCCTACGGCAGCTGATCACCCTGTCCGGAGTACCGGTCCCGGAGGACGAGTTACTCGAACTCATCCCCGGCCTCGACGGCCTGATCGCCCGAGTCGAGAACCTGTATTCCGTGCCTGTCGGCGACACCCCGCCGACATCGATGCTGCGAGTCGAGGCCTGAGATGGACCTGCCACTCACGATTCAGGACACCGCCGACGCCCTTCGGTCCGGGGCAATCACGTCACGAGAACTGGTCGAGATCTACATCGACCGAGCCGAGGTGTTGGATGAACAGATCGGCTGCTACATCGCACGCTTCGACGACACCGCTCGAGCCGCAGCAGACGTCCTCGACGCAGAGCTCCAAGCCGGCAAGGACCGAGGGATCCTTCACGGCATTCCGCTCGGGGTGAAGGACATCATCGCCACCGACGACGGTCCGACGACGGCCCAGAGTCTGGTGCTGCCGTCGGAGTGGGGCGACCAGGGCGATGGGCCGGTCATGCAACGCCTCCGAGGCGCCGGCGCCATCATCATGGGCAAGGTCACCACGATGGAGTTCGCCTGTGGCACTCCCGATCCGGACAAGCCGTTTCCCATCCCCCGCAACCCCTGGGACCTGACGACGACACCGGGCGGTTCGTCGTCGGGAACGGGTAACGGCATCGCGGCCGGACTCTTCACTGCCGGGCTCGGTACCGACACCGGCGGCAGTGTCCGGTGGCCGGCGGCCCTGTGCGGGATCTCCGGGATGAAGCAGACCTTCGGTCGAGTGCCCAAGGCGGGTTGTGTCCCTCTCGGCTTCACCTACGACAACATCGGACCGATGGCCCGCTCGGCATGGGATTGCGCAGCCCTGCTCCAGGTGATGGCCGGAGCCGACGAGAGCGACATGACGACATCGACCATCGACGTCGGCGACTATCTGGGCACCATCGAGGACGGTGTGGCCGGCATGCGAATCGGCGTCGACCGCAAGAACACGATTGAGCAGCCGATCGTCACTCCCGATGTGGCCGCCACCTTCGAGGCCGCACTGGCGGAACTGGCTGACGCCGGTGCCGAGATCATCGAGATCGAGATTCCCTACTACCAGGCGCTCGTCGACGCCGACATCGTCGGATTCTTCGCCGAGGCCTACTCGTGGCACCGGGGCTACCTGCAGTCCAAGTGGGACGACTACGGCCGGCCGACCAGACAATCGTTGATCTGTGGGGCGCTCGTCTCGGGCGGTGACTACGTCCAGAGCCAGCGGGTTCGGGAATTCGGCCGGAATCTGGTTCAGGACCTCTTCGGCGAGCTGGACCTGATTGCGACCCCCACCGTGGTGCAGAGCGCTCCCAAGGTCGATGGCCTCTCACTCACCGATGTCTTCCCCGGCATTCACACGCCGGTGTTCAACTCGACCGGGCATCCATCGATCGCGATCCCTTGCGGCTATGACGCCTCGTCGATGCCGCTGAGCTTGCAACTCACGGGAGCCTATTTCCAGGAAGCGACCGTCTTCCGGGCGGCTCACGCCTACCAACAGGCGACGTCGTGGCATCTCGACATCGCGCCGATGGCGATGATCTGACGCCATGACCCGGTTCCTGCTTCGCCGACTGGCCTTGACGATCCCGATCTTGATCGGCGTCTCCATCGTCATGTTCATCACCATCAAGATCACGCCAGGCGACCCGGTGGCGTCCCTTCTGGGACCAACCGGTTCTCCCGAGGCGCGAGTGGCGTTGACCGAGAAGCTCGGGCTCGATCGCCCGCTGATCGTCCAGTACGCGAAGTGGTTCGGGAACATCCTGCAAGGAGATGCCGGCATCTCGATCGCACGACAGACCGGGGCACTCGGTTTGGTGTGGGATGCCATGCAGAACACCCTCGTGCTGGCCGGGTTCGCAGCGATCCTGGCCATGGTCGTCGGTGTCACCATCGGGCTGACGGCAGCCGTCTACCCCGACAGCGTTCTGGCCCGAGTCGTGTCCGGCTTCTCACTGTTCGCCATCTCGGTTCCCCAGTACTCCCTGGCCCTGATCTCGATCGTCTACCTGGCGGCCAACCTTGGTTGGTTCCCGACGGGCGGTATGAACGACCCGTCGGGCGAAGGGGGGCTGGGGGACCTGCTGCATCACCTGTGGCTACCGGGGATCGCCTCGGCCCTCGTGCCTCTGGGCATCATCGCTCGAATGGTCCGGTCGGCCATGATCGATGCGCTGAACGAGGACTACATCGAAGCGCTTCGCAGTCGAGGTCTACCCCGCAGCACCGTCACTCGCCACGCATTCCACAACGCGATTCCGGGGATCCTGACGATCGCCGGATTGCAGGCCGGCTACCTGTTGGGCGGGGTCGTCTTCGTCGAAACCGTCTTCTCCTGGCCCGGAATGGGCCTGCTGATCTTCCAGTCGATCTCGCAACGAGATCTGCCGGTCATCCAAGCCGGGGTGCTGCTCTCGGCGCTCGCCTTCGTACTCATCAACCTCGTCGTGGACACCATTCAGGCGAGCATCGACCCCCGATTGCGGAGGTAGCAAATGAATTCCAGAACAAGCCAACTCGAGGCCGATCAGACCATCGACCTACGGCTGGACAACCCAGACGACGGCTCGGGCTCGGCCACCCAGGACTCGGCAGCCCGTGAACCGTCACAACCGGCGGCCCGCCGTCGCAAGATGACCCTCACGACCCGTGTCTCGGCGGTCCTGACCTTCGCCCTGTTCGCCGTCGCCATCCTGGCTCCGATCGTGGCACCGTACGAGCCCGACATCGGCGACCGATCGCAGCGACTCCTGCCGCTGTTCAGTGGCTCGCACGTGCTCGGAACCGACGGTCAGGGACGGGACATCCTGAGCAGGATCATCTGGGGCGCTCGCCCATCCCTGCTGGCCGGGGTCGTGCCGGTGTTGGTGGCGGCGCTCGTCGGCACTGCGCTCGGACTGGTCGCCGGGCGAGGGTCGCGTCGGGTCCACTCGGTGATCATGCGGGTGCTCGACGTCTTCTACGCCTTCCCGGCTGTTCTGCTTGCCATCGCCATCGCAGCTGCTCTCGGATCCGGCATCTCGAACGCCATCGTCGCCCTCTCCTTCATCCTCATCCCACCGGTCGCCCGTGTCGCCGAGGCCGAAGTCTCTCGGGTGCGATCCACCGACTTCATGGAGGCTGCCGCCGTCAGCGGAGCCGGATGGTGGTCGATCTCGATCCGTCACGTGTTGCCCAACGTCGCACCGGCAATCGTCGTCTACTGCACGGCGCTGGTCGGTCTGTCCATCGTGTACGCAGCTGGTCTGGGGTTCCTCGGTCTCGGCATTGCTCCCCCGACCGCCGAGTGGGGACTGATGGTCAATGACCTTCGTCAGTACACCTTCAGCCAGCCCGGTATCGCGGTCGTGCCTGCGGTCGTGATCACCATTGCATCGCTTCTGTTCAATCTCCTCGGCGACGGTCTCCGTGACTGGCTCGACATCCGGTCGGAGGCCCAATGACCGTCGAAGCACAGGCTGAGCTCGTCATCGACGCAGCCGGCGAGACCAGCGACGCGGTTCTCTCGGTTCGAGATCTGACCACGACGTTCACCGCAGGCGGCCAACGGATCGAAGCTCTCCGAGGAATCGACCTCGATCTCTACCCCGGTCGGGTGAGCGTCTTGCTGGGCGAGAGCGGATCGGGCAAATCGGTGACCGCCCGATCGATCCTCCGGCTCTATGGCGCTTCGGCAATCATCGGCGGATCGGCGGTGTTCGAAGGGCGAGATCTCGTCGGTCTCAACGAAAAGGAGATGCAGCCGATCCGAGGCTCCGGAATCGCACTCGTGCCCCAGGACCCGACCGGTTCCCTGGATCCGGTACGCCGTGTCGGCGCCCAGATCGTGGAGGTCTTGAGACTTCACGGCGTCGTCGATTCGAAGAAGGAGGCCCAGGCCCGGGCCGAGGAGCTCCTTGGTCTCGTCGGGCTGCCGGATCCGGTCCGTGCTGCCCGTTCGTTCCCCCACGAGATGTCCGGCGGGATGAAGCAACGAGTAGCGATTGCGATCGCGATCTGCTGCAACCCGACCTTGTTGATCGCCGACGAACCAACGACCGCTCTCGACGTCACGGTCCAGGCCCAGATACTCGATCTCTTCGTCGAGCTGACGAGCAGCATCGGGTCGGCCATGTTGATGATCACCCACGACGTCGGCGTCGCCAAGGACCTTGCCGATCACGTCTCGGTGATGTACGCCGGCCGGATCGTCGAGCAGGGAGCAACCTCCACGGTGCTCGACGACCCGGTGCATCCGTACACCAAGGCGTTGCTCGCAGCGGTGCCGACTCCCGACGTCCCTCGCGGGAACCTGATCCCGATCATCGGTCAACCCCCGGTGTCGGGGATGACACTGCCTGGCTGCTCCTTCGCTCCTCGTTGTCCTGTCGCCCAATCCTCGTGCACGGAACTGGTTCCCGAGCTGGTCTCGGTCGAACTCGGCCACTCCGTCGCCTGTCCCGTCGCCACAGAATTCGGAGCAGCTTGATGTCGGACACCCAGACAACCGTCGAGCCCGTTCGGATGGGACGCAAAGCAACGCAGCCGCTCCTGATCGTCAATGATCTGGTCAAGACATTCGGCAACGGTGTCAAGGCAGTCGACGGCGTCAGTTTCACCATCTCACCGGGCGAAACCGTCGGTCTGGTCGGTGAATCGGGGTGTGGGAAATCGACCACGGCCAAGCTGCTGTTACGAACGCTCGATCCCGACAGCGGGGAGGTGAAATTCGGCGGCCAGGACCTTCTGGGCATGCGGGGTCGCGCCCTTCGCCGCCTCCGCTCCCGTTTCCAGATCGTTCCCCAGAACCCACAGACATCGCTCAACCCACGGCTACCGGTCCGGTCCTCGATCGAGTTCAACCTCCGAGCTCATGGTGTTCCCAAGCCGGAACGAGTGGAGCGCATCGCCGAGGTGCTGGAACAGGTCGGACTCCCGGGTGCCTACGGCGACCGTTTTCCTCACGAGCTGAGTGGCGGACAGCTCCAGCGCGCCGCCATCGCCCGAGCGATCTCGACCCGCCCCGAACTCGTGATCTGCGACGAAGCGGTGTCCGCACTCGACAAGAGCATCCAGGCCCAGATCCTGAATCTCCTCGCCGAGTTCCAGAAGGAGCTCGGGATGGCCTACCTCTTCATCTCCCACGACCTCTCCGTCGTCGAGCACATCTCGGACCAAGTGCTGGTGATGTACCTGGGACGCATCGTCGAGGACGGGACCGGGTCTCAGCTCTGGAACCGACCTGGTCATCCGTACACCGAAGCGCTGCTGTCCGCTGCACCCGGCGCCGAGCGAGAGCGGATCGTGCTTGTGGGAGACCCTCCGAGCCCCGCCAATCCGCCGTCGGGTTGCACCTTCCACACTCGCTGTCCGATCGCGATCGAAGCCTGCTCCACCAAACGCCCGCTGCTCAAGCCAACCGCAGGCGGCAGCCATGCCGCCTGCATACGCACCACCGATCTTCAACAACCCTGACATCAATCAATACCAACGAAGGAGAACGCCAAGATGGAACGACCAAGGCCACGGCCAAACCCATTCCGAAACCTGCTCTACGTGCTGATGGCGATAGCGATGATCGCCGCCGCCTGTGGGGGTAGCGATTCGGGCACCGCGTCGGAAGAAGGCGGCTCGACCGCAGCCGACGGTGATGCATCCGGCGACGGTGGAGCTGCCACCGCCGGCATCGGCCCGACGACAGACCTGATGGAGGGCACCGGTGGTGAACTCGTCATCGGCATGACGGCCAGCAACATTCCGCTCCTCGACACCGGTCTGGCTCAGAACGAGGGCTACGAGGGCATCCGGTTCGTCGGCAACCAGCTCTACGACGGATTGACCCGTTTCGATCTCTCCTCCGAGGAAGGCGTACCCGAGGTGGTGCCGGCCCTGGCCGAGAGCTGGGTGGTCTCCGAGGACCTCGTCACCTGGACCTTCACCTTGCGCGAAGGCGTCACCTTCCACGACGGGACCCCTTGGAACGCCGATGCCGCAGTCTTCAATCTCGAGCGGTACACAGCCGAGGACTCGCCCAACTTCTACCCCGAGCTCGCGGCCCAGGGAGGCATCAACGTCGGCGGTATCGACACGGTCAGCAAGGTCGATGACATGACGATCGAGATCACGACCGTCGGACCCTGGTCGTATCTGCCGATCGATCTCGCGGCAGTGTTCTTCGGAAGTCCCACCGCCATCCAAGAACTCGGGAACGAAGGCTTCGGCGAAGCTCCGGTCGGAACCGGGCCCTTCTCGTTCGTCGAACTGGTGCGTGGTGAGCGACTCGTCCTCGATCGCAACGAGGACTACTGGCGAGGTGCCCCGGCATTGGAACGAGTCATCCTCCGCCCGATTCCGGATTCGACTGCTCGAGTCGCTGCTCTCCAAGCAGGTGAGGTCGACTGGATCGAAGTACCACTGCCCGACGACATCCCCGGTCTGGTCGACAACGGCTTCCAGGTCCTGCTCAACACCTATGACCACATCTGGCCCTGGGTGCTGGACACGACCAAGCCCCCGTTCGACGACGTGCGGGTTCGTCAAGCGCTGAACTACGCGATCAACCGCGAGTCGTTGTCCAACGACATTCTCCAGGGAACGGCGCAGCCGGCGAACCAATCGGTTCCATCGGCCAACTTCGCCTTCGATCCGGCCAACGACACCTACTCCTATGACCCCGATCTGGCCATGGAGCTGCTGACCGAAGCCGGGTATCCCGACGGGTTCTCGTTCCGGCTCTCGTTCCCGACCAGCGGTTCGGGAAACATGTCGCCGATTCCCATGAACGAATCGCTCCAGGCTGACCTCGCCGCAATCGGCATCACCGTCGAACTCGAGCCCATCGAGTGGGCGGCCATGCTCGAAGACTTCTTCATCGGGAACATCCCGGGCGGGGCCGAGGCGATCAACATCTCGCTCTCCTACCAGCAAGAGGGGTTCTGGTCCCTGTG
>CALACD010000427.1 GCA_937890445.1 uncultured Acidimicrobiia bacterium
GCATCCTTGCCGCCGGTACCGCTCCTACTCCGGTGAACGCATCCGACCCGGCGGCCGCTCATGGATGCTGAACGGCTCCGGCAGGTCATCGAGCGATTCGGGACCGGGGGTGGTGTCGTGCCTCACCCGAACCTGTGCACGATCTGTGTCGAGGTACTGCACGTGTACGGCGTTGGTATCTCGATCATGAGCGGGCTGAACAGCGGTCCGGTGTGCAGTTCATCGGAACGTGTGCGACGGCTCGAGGATCTCCAGTTCTCGCTGGGTGAAGGTCCGTGCCACCGTGCCTTCGTGACCAGGTCGTCGGTTGCCGAACCTGATCTGGCGAATCGGTTGGCCGACGACTGGCCGAACTATGGGCCAGCGGCGCTCGATCTCGGGGCCTGTGCTGTGTTCGCGTTCCCTCTCAACGTCGGCAGCGGAACCATTGGAGTGCTCACGCTGTATCAAGACGTCGTCGGACTGCTCACCGACGAGCAGCAGGCTGATGGAGACGAGCTGTGCGCCATCCTCCCTGCGTTCATGACCATCATCCAGGGCCGGGCCGACGAACCGGTTCTGGCCAACGAGCTGAGCGATGCCGAAGCCCATCGGGCAGAGGTTCATCAGGCAGCCGGGAGCACCGCGGTGCAACTGGGTATCGGGGTCGACGAAGCATTGCTCCGCATTCGAGCTCACGCCTACACGACCGATCAGACCGTGGCCGAGGTCTCGGCGGAGATCCTGGCCCGCCGCCTCCGTCTCCGCGACGATGGATGGCAACGATCGGAGCCCCACGAATGAACAGGACAGCTGAATCGGCCGCGGCACGGGAGGCACTGGTCACTCGTACGTTCCTCGAACTCGCCGACACGCTCGTCGCCGACTTCGACATCATCGACTCGCTCACGGTCCTCGCCGACCGTTGCGTCGAGATCCTCGACATCGACGCCACCGGCATCCTGTTGGCTGATGCCGGTGGTCTGCTGCGTGTGATCGCGGCGTCGAGTGAACAGGCTCGCCTCATCGAACTCTTCCAACTCCAGAACGACGAAGGGCCCTGCACCGAGGCCTTTTCCTCCGGAGTCCCGGTCATCGACCTCGACCTCCATGACGCAAGCGAACGTTGGCCCCGATTCACTCCCTATGCCATTGCCGCCGGTTTCGGGTCGGTGTACGCAATCCCGCTCCGGCTTCGGGGCAACATCATCGGCGCCCTCAATCTGTTCGGGTCCGGACCAGGTGCTCTCACCGGACCAGATCTCGTACTGGCTCAGGCTCTCGCCGACCTGGCCAGCATCGCGATCTTGCAGGCCCAGGCCGCTACCGAGGCCCGGCGGCGCGACGAGCAGCTCCAACATGCACTGGACGGTCGGATCATCATCGAGCAGGCCAAAGGGATGTTGGCCGAGCACGCCGGCATTGACGTGGCCGCCGCCTTCGATCTGATCCGGGCCCGGTCTCGCACCACGAACGTGAAGCTCACCGATGTCGCACACCACATGGTCAGTGGCCGGCTCGGGCTCGATGATCTCGTCGCAGATCGCGCCCGGCGGCGCTGAGGCGAGGGCTCAGCGCCCGACCATCGCCTGGTACGATCGGTAGGCGTTGGTCGTTGTGACGGCGCCCAACGAACCGAGGTCGATCATGGGCAAGTACTGGCTGTTGAATCGACATGGCGAAGATGGCCCCAGCGTCCTGGTCGAGACGGACGGGTCGATGCGAGTCGTCGATGTCCTTCGCTTCGGGCCGACGGTAGACGAACTCGAGGCTCAGCAGCAGATTCTGGACGAGGTCATGGGCCGGGTTGCTCCGACGTTGAAGCCGATGGTGCCTGCAACCAAGGTCGCCGAACCGGGTATCGCGCTCCACGGCGAGCTCCAGTTCGCCGGCGGAGCCGGCAACCGGAACGGTCGCCGCAGTGGCGGCTCCCAGGCCGGGGCGAAGGGCCGGATGGCAGGAGGGGCCAAGAGGACCGGCGGCCGCGGCCGTGGTTGATGCACGGCCGATGCCTCCTGTTCACTCTGGGCGGCGGCCAGGGGCAGCAGCCCGGGGTTGAACGTGCAGACGCCCCGCCGGATACATCCGACGGGGCGTCTGGCAAGCTCTGACCGTCCCGAAGGACGATCAACGGATGGGAATCAGGCGAGATCGAAGCGATCGTTGTCCATGACCTTGGCGAAGGCGGCAGCAAAATCGCTGACGAACTTCGCCTCGGCGTCGTCGGCGGCGTAGACGTCGACGATGGCACGCAAGATCGAGTTCGAACCGAAGACGAGGTCGTTGCGAGTGCCCGTCCACTTGACGTCGCCGGTGGCCCGGTCCTTGCCCTCGAACACGTCCTCGGCCCCGGAAGCCGTTGACCACGCCGTGCCCTGATCCATCAGGTTCACGAAGTAGTCGTTGCTCAAGGTTCCGACGCGGTCGGTGAACACGCCGTGTCCGTCGTTGGTCACGCCGAGGACTCGCAGACCGCCGACGAGTGCCGTCATCTCCGGGGCACCCAGATCGAGCAGTTGCGCTCGATCGACCAGGATGTGCTCGGCGACGTGGCTGCTGCCCTTGCCGACGAAGTTGCGGAATCCGTCGTTCGACGGCTCGAGCCATGCGAAGGACTCGACGTCGGTCTGCTCCTGGGTGGCGTCGCCACGCCCGGTGCTGACCGAGACCGTGATCTCGTGACCTCCGGCCTTGGCTGCAGCCTCGACTGCGGCCGCCCCGCCGAGCACGATGAGGTCCGCCATCGACACCGACACACCGGCGCTGGCCTGCACACCTTCCAGCGTGCTCAGGACTCGGCGGAGCTGATCGGGCTTGTTGACGACCCACTCGTTCTGAGGGGCGAGCCGGAGACGCCCACCATTGGCGCCACCCCGCTTGTCGGTCTGGCGATAGGTGGAGGCCGAGGCCCACGCGGTTTCGACCAGCTCGGTGATCGTGAGATCGGTGGCCAGAATGGCCGCCTTCACGGTCGCAACGTCACCATCGCTGAGTGGGGTACCGGCCGCAACCGGGTCCATCCAGAGGAGTTCCTCGGCGGGAACCTCGGGGCCGAGGAACCGGACCTTCGGCCCCATGTCACGGTGGGTCAGCTTGTACCAGGCCCGGGCGAAGGCTTCGTCGAGCTGCTCGGGATTGTCCCGGAAACGCTGGGAGATCGGGCCGTAGATCGGGTCCATCTTCATGGCCATGTCGGCCGTGCTCATCATCGGCGCGTGCGTGATGTTCGGGTCGTGGGCGTCGGGCACGGTTCCGGCCAGCGCCGGTGCCGTCCACTGCTTGT
>CALACD010000428.1 GCA_937890445.1 uncultured Acidimicrobiia bacterium
GGTGGCGATGACGTCGCCCTTGCGCCCATCGACGATCAGCCGCCCGTCGTCACCTAATCGACCGAGGTCGCCAGTGGGAAACCACCCCTGGGCATCCTTCGGGTCCCGATGGAGTTCGGGGGTGGTTCCGTCGCGGTAGGCCCGTAGCAGCATCGGGCCGCGGAGCCAGATCTCCTCGTTGTCGTCGACCCGCATCTCGACCCCGGCCAGCGGTGTGCGCTCATAGACACAACCCGAGCCGGTTTCGGTCAACCCGTAGGTGGCCCAGACGTTGTCCGGCCGGTCCGGGGGTGGCGCCGCGCCTCCGATGAGGATCATGCGGAACTCCTCGGTCGGTACCTGGACCAGGGCTCGGGTGACGAGCGAGGTGAGGGTGACCCCGTTCCGGGCCGCGGTGGCGACGGCATCGGCATCGAATCCGTCGTGGACCTCGACCGGGGTTCCCGTGATGATCGAGCGAGTGACGACGGCCAGGCCACCGATGTGGGCCAGGGGCAGACAGGCCAGCCAGCGGTCAGAGCCGGGATCGACGTCGAGGGCGGCATTGGTGGCCAACGCCGATGCGGCCAGGGTCTCGTGAGTGTGGACGACCCCCTTGGGGTGGCCGGTGGTGCCGCTGGTCGCGACGACGGCCGCATCGCCTGGTTCGATCGGGCGACCCCCGTCGAGCGAGCGGCGTTCGCCGTCGGCCTCGATGACCGCACCGGGAGCCACGGCGGCCATGACTCGGGCCAGTTCGGCCCGAGGGAGCCGTCGGTCGACGGGGAACACGGCATCGCCGGCGGCCCACACCCGTTCGAGGGCGGCAACGAAGTCGGGCCCACCGGGTAGCGCGAGCGCAACGACCTCAGGCATGGGCGATCTCAGGCATGGGCGAGCTCAGGCATGGGCGAGGGAGTGTACGACGGCGTCGCCGGTGCGACGACCCGAGAAGAGCGCTCCCTGAATCGACCCGGTGTCGCGGTGGTCTCCACACACGAAGAGGCGATCTCCCAGATGGACCCGCTGTTTGGGAGCGAACGGCGGACTCTGGTCGGGCTGGCCGTGGGCGATCCGGTAGGTGCGGAGATGCCGCCAATCGTGCACTTGCGACCCCCACCATCGGGTCAGTTGGACTCGCACTCGTTCTTCGAGATCCGCTCCGGTGTCACCCGGACAGGACGCCACGATGAGGGATTGGTCTCCGGGACCATAGGACGCAGCGGTCTCGGTCATCACGGTGACATTCAGTGCAGGTCCTCGACTGGTTCCGTCCAGAATGACCACGTTGCCCGAGACCGGGGCCTTGGGCGCAGCGAAGTAGACGCCCGAAACCGAGCGGGACCCGGGTACCGGCAGGTCGAGCAGGGCCGCCGCCGCCGGGCCCTCGGTGGCAACCACCACGGCCTCGGCAGTGATCACTCGGCCATCGGCCAGGGAGACCCCGCCCCCGTGCACCTCGGCCACGGGTGCCTGCAGGTGCACGGTCCCGGGGTGGAGGGTTGCCGCCATCTGGTTCGGCAAGGCCTGCATGCCCCGAGCCGGTACGGCCGCGGCACCCGTGGTGAGGCTGCGGAAGATGGTGTCGAACATTCTGCGTGACGTGCCCAGTTCCGGGTCGAGCTGGATGCCGGCGAAGAGTGGTCCGATGAATCTCTCGATCATGGTGGTGGAGAATCCCAGCTTCGCCAGGTACTCGGCCGTCGAGGTGTCCTCGCCCCGCAGGAGTTCGGGCGTCGACGCCCGACGGAGGCGTTCCCGGAGCCAGGCAATCCGGATCTTGTCGGCCAACGAACCAATGGGGGCGGTCGCGGTGCGGAACAGGGTCGAGGGTTCCCGCAACGGATCGCCGACCCGGAACGCCCTGCCGTCGAGCCAGATGACGGCGCCGGGGGCGAAGTACTGCAGGTCGAGGGCCGTGCCGTCGATCTGGCGTTCGAGTTCGGGGTAGGCCGTGAGCAGGACCTGGAAACCGCGGTCCAGCAGGAAGCCGTCCAGCTCGTCGGTCCGAACCCGACCGCCCACACCGTCGCTGGCCTCGAGCACGGTGACGGTGCGCCCGGTCCGTTGGATGGTGGAGGCCGCTGCCAACCCGGCCAGGCCTGCGCCCACGATGACGACGTCGGAGTGCGCCGGGACAGACGGTCCGAGCACAGACCGATCGGGGAGCTGGGTGTCGTCGATGTCGGCCATGGCGGCGAGAGTAACCGTCAGCCTGCTGGCTCGTTCGATCAGGTCAGCTATGGTCGGCGCCGTGAACGAATCGGAGCCGGTGCTCGACGATGCGGGTGCCGATTCAGGTACCGATGTGGATGCCATGGTCTGGATCGACGGACGTTTGCGCCGCTACGAAGAGGCCACCGTTCATGTGCTGTCGCACGCAGTCCAGCGAGGATCGACCGTCTTCGACGTGCTGCGAGTGGTCGAGAACGACGACGGTCCTGTGGCGGTCGGACTTCGACCACACGTGGCTCGCTTCGACCGGTCGATGCATCTGATGGGGATGAAACCGGCGGCCGGCATGGCCGAGATCGAGCAGGCGGTTGCCCGCACGGTCCTGGCCAACCCCGGTTCGAATCTGGTCAAGTTGGTGGCGACGTGGGCGACGACGCCGACCACCGCCCTGCCCGACTCGCCGGTGCCCGTGTTGACCATCGCCGCCATCACCGGGACCGTCACGGTGCCGGGCACCGCGGTGCCGCTCCGGGCCTGCACGGTCACCGCGCCCAAGATGCCGGCCGACATCCTGCCTCCGGCCCTCAAGGTGGCGGCGGCCTACACCTCTGGGCTACGCCACAAGATGCAGGCCATCGCGGCCGGCTTCGACGAGATCATCCTGCGCACGCCGACCGGCGAGCTGGCCGAGAGCGTCAGCCAGAGCGTGTTCGTCGTCTCCGGGGGGCGAGTTCTGGTGCCGCCACTCGACGTGGTGCTCGACGGCATCACTCGGCGCATGATTCTCGACGTCGGCCACCATCAGGGACTGCACACACAGATCCGTGCCGTTGATTGGCACGAGGTCGAGGAGGCCGACGAAGTGTTCCTGTGCTCGACCACCAACCCGATCCTTCCCGTCGCCGAACTCGACGCACGGACCCTGTCGGCGCCCGGTCCGGTGACCGCGGCGCTGGCCGAGACCGCAGCCGACGTGTTGTCGGGTCGCCATCCCTTGTCGGCCCGGTGGCTCACGCCGCTGGAGCCTCTCGCCGCCGGCACGGACCAGGCGCACTCGAGATAGGCGCCGCTAGGTTCGGGCGTAGGCCTGGAGCTTGGGTACTGCGGCCTCGACCACCTTGGCCAGCGCGCCGTCCAGCACGCTGGACCACATCTGGCCGTCGTAGCGCAGATGCATGGTGACCCGACTCCGACTCTCGGGGTTCTCGTCCAGTGCTGTGACGTCGGACGTCAAGGACCAGTTGGAATGCTGGCGACCGTCGGTCTCGCACCGTTCGAAGCGCACCCTGGTCGGTGTCGCCATCTCGGTGCGAACCATCCGAAGGCGCTTGTTCCGGGCGAACGGACCGATCTTCGCCCTCAGGGTGACGAGGTACGCGGGTCCGACGTCTGTTGCAGCGGCAACGTCGGGCTCGACTTTCGTCACCAGATCGAGCCATTCGGGGTAACTGGTCAGGTCGGCCACGATGGCATGCAGACGATCCGGCGGTGCCTCGGTGTCGGCGGTGATCGTTTGATCCACGCTTCGTAGTGTGCCCGCTCTACTCTCGGTTCCATGAGCCTGGCCGCAACAACGATTCGCGTCGACGTGGATCTCGATCCGGTCCGGATCGGGAGCCGCTCCGGGTTGCTGTGGTCTCGTGACGACTTCTGCCTGGCCGGCGTGGGTGAGGCGCTGCGGATCCCGGTCTCGCGCCCCGATGGTGCAGCCGAGGCCCTGGCCCGTCTGGCCGAGCTCCGTGGTGCCGACGAGGTCGATCGACCCGGCACCGGCCCGGT
Organism: uncultured Acidimicrobiia bacterium; assembly: GCA_937890445.1. Taxonomy (GTDB): domain Bacteria; phylum Actinomycetota; class Acidimicrobiia; order Acidimicrobiales; family SZUA-35; genus JAHECQ01. The sequence continues at coordinate 3,934 of CALACD010000428.1, forward strand.
CGGCTTCGGGGCCTTCCCCTTCGATCGGTCGGCGACGGGTGAGTTGATCGTTCCCGAGATCGTGATCGGGCGGGGGAGCGAGGGCCGACGCTGGGTCTCGCTCATCGGGGATGGTCCCGCTGATCTCGACGTGGCCGTGACGCGACTGCGGGAGATGGGTGACCGGCCCGTTCCCCGAGGCAGCCAGCCCAGTGACTTCCGGTTGACCAGCGTCGTGGCTCCCGAGACGTGGCGGGATGAGATCGTGGCAGCAGCCCGTGAGCGCATCGAACGGGGGGAACTGTCGAAAGCGGTGCTGGCTCGGGAACTGGTGTTGACCACCGAACTCCCCATCGACGAGGCTCTGGTGATCGATCGCCTGTTGCAGTCGTATCGGTCGTCGATCGTGTTCGCCATCGACGGTTTCGTCGGCGCGTCACCCGAACTGTTGGTGTCGCGTCTCGATGACATCGTGCGGGCTCACCCGTTGGCCGGCACGGCTCCTCGGTCGTCGGATCCTGCGGTCGATCAGCGCTTGTCGGCCGGGTTGTTGGCATCGGACAAGGATCGCTGGGAGCATCGCATCACCATCGACTGGTTGCTCGACACCCTGTTGCCGTTCTGCAGCTATGTCGATGCCGAGCCCGAGCCGACCATTGTCTCGCTGGCCAACGTGCATCATCTCGGAACCAGGGTCGAGGGGCGTTTGTCGGCCCCGGCGGCCTCGGTGCTGGAACTGGTGGGGGCACTGCACCCCACGCCGGCGGTCGGCGGCGCACCGCAGGGAGCGGCGCTCGAACTCATTGCCGAACTGGAACAAGCCGAGCGCGGTCGTTACGCCGGGCCCGCCGGTTGGGTGGATGCCACGGGCAACGGGGCCTTCGCCGTCAGCGTCCGCTCGGCCCAGATCTCGGGCTGCGAGACCCGCTTGTTCGCTGGTGTCGGCGTGGTGGCCGACAGCGATCCCGAATCCGAGTTGGCCGAGACCCGGGCGAAGTTCCAGGCCATGTTGGGGGCGCTCATTCGCCCGTGAGGGGCAATCGGACGACAAAGGTGGTTCCCGAGCCCTGTTCGCTCGTCACTTCGATGGTGCCCCCGTATCGGGTCACCAGACTGTGACAGATGCTCAACCCGAGGCCCGTGCCGGTCTCTCTGGTCGAGAAGAAGGGCTCGAAACAGTTGTCGAGTTGCAGAGCATCCATGCCCTCGCCGCTGTCGCTGACCGTGATGATTGCGTGCGTTTCGTCGCGTTCGCTCCGCAACGTCAAGGTCCCGCCTCGAAGGTGATCGGTCTGCCCGATGCCGACCGCTGTGATCGGGTCAGATCGATCACCTCTTCGACGGCGGCGCGAACATCCAGCGTTTGTCGGGGCGCCTGGTCCTTGCCGCCTGCGAACTCGAGCAGACGTTGGTTCAAGCCGATTGCGTGGTCGAGATTGCTCCGAATCTGACCGAGTCGGGCCAACGTGTCGCTGCGTAGTGTGGTGTCGGCCTCCAGCTCTTCGAGGATCCACGCCATCGGCGCCAGCGAGTCCTCGAGATCATGGCTGATCCCACGGGCCATTCGGCCCAGCGCGGCCATCCGTTGGGCGTGCAACGTCAGGCGTTCCGCCCGCTCCAGATCTTCCACTGCGGTGATGAGTCGTGCACCGAGAACGCGTAACTCATCGTCGACCGCAGCCAACTCGGCGGCTGCTCGTTCGATACCGGTGATGTCGCGCTGGACGGCGACGAGATGCGTCGACCTGCCATCGGTGTCACGCAGATGGGTGATGATCCACTCCAGCTCGAACGGCGTTCCATCTCGTCGATAGTTGATGGCCCGGGCAATGAAGTCGTCGCCGTGGGCAACGGCTGCCTTGAGTCGGTCGAGGGTCCGCCGATCGGTCAGCGGACCCTGCATGAGTCGTGGGGACTTGCCGATCAACTCCGAAGCGGCGTAGCCCGTCATCTTGGTGAAGGCGGTGTTGACGTACAGGATCTCGGGTCCGGGCAGTTCCATGTCGATGGAGGTAACGAGTACCGAGTCCTCGACATAGCCGGCAGCAAGCTCGAGGAGGTTTCTTCGAGGAGTCCTCGAGCCAACGACTACCTGCCCCATGCTGCCCCCCATTTGGTTCTGCTTTGAAGGAGTATTCCGTCGTTCCCGGAGCCTGTCGAACCTACGCCAAACTTGGTACTAGTTGCCTCGGGCCAGTCGCCTCAGGCGAGGATGTCGATGAGTTCGGCCCCGGCCGCGATGATGACCGCCTCCAGTTGGGAGCTGGCATGAAGCTTGGTCAGTATCGAACGGATGTGATTGCGCACCGTGTGGATCGTGACGGTCAGTTCGGCCGCAATCTGCTCGGCGGTTCGCGCCGATGCCAACAAGTTGAGGGTTTCGCGTTCTCGTTCGGTCAGGGTGGCTCCGATGGCGGTCTTGTCGCCACCGGCCAGTTGCCGGAGGAACCCAGGGGAACACGGTTGCTCCCAGGCCGATGGCCTGGATGGCATCCACCAGATCGCGCATCGGCTGGCTTTTGCTGACGAACCCATGACATCCCGACGAGATCGCCTCATCGACGATCGAGGGACGGCCCCGACCCGAGAGCAGCAGTACCCGACTGGAGATCCCGGAGTCTCGCACGAGCTGGGCCAGCTCGGTTCCGACACCATCGGGTAGGTGGTAGTCGGTCACGATGACGTCGGGCTGGTACTCCTCGATGGCAGCCTTGCCGCCCGCAACGGACTCTGCCGATGACGCAACCGTGAATGCTGCTGCCTGCAGCCCACTGATGAGCGCATCGCGAACCATCGCTTGGTCCTCGACGACGACGACCGTCATCGTCTTGGGTCTCGTTGCAGGCATGAGCGGCTCCCCGAACCGACTCTACTGCCTGGCTCGACCACCGGTTCCGGCCTGGGGTTCATTGTCCTCGGTGGCGTGGAACGAGAGGTGCGCGATGCCACCGGCAACCAGGTCGACGGCCAGTTCCACCTCGTCGCCGAGTGCGGAACAGTCCTGGGGCCAACCCCAGGCGACGGCCGTCAGCGCCGTCGACGGCAGTTCCATGCCGAGGTCGGCACCCCCGACGAATCGCTCGAGGGCGCGGGCCGTGGCGATCCACGCACCGTCGATCATCAAGGTGACGTGGAGCCCGGCACGATCGACGAGGACGAGGCACAGCGGGGCCTCCTCGCTGCGTTGCACCTGGTTTCGAAGGATGCTCAGGAGCGGACCGGCCAGTCGGCCGTCCTCCCCCAGGAAGAAGGCGTCTTCCACTCGAGGTTCGATCATCTGCATCTCGCTGAGTGTGATGGTCGAAGCCGGGGAGGGGATGGCCTGTCCAGAGCAATCGTGACTAGCTGATTTTGACTAGGTCCGGCCTGGCCCGGCCCCACGACTGCATCGTCGAGCCAGGACGGTCCTCAGAACGTGTCGCCCTAGAAGTGATAGGGGTAGGGCGACCAGTCAGGCGTGCGCTTCTCGAGGAAGGCGTCCCGGCCCTCCTGGGCTTCGTCGGTCATGTAGGCCAGGCGGGTTGCTTCGCCTGCGAACACCTGCTGGCCGATCAGTCCGTCGTCGATCAGGTTGAGCGCGAACTTGGCCATACGATTGGCGGTCGGACTCTTCCCACAGATCTCACGAGCCCACTGCAGGGCTTCGGCCTCGAGCTCGGCGTGTGGTACCACGGCATTGACGACGCCCTGCCTGAAGGCCTCCTCCGCACTGTAGGTGCGGCCCAGGAAGAAGATCTCTCGGGCGATCTTCTGGCCGACCTGGCGGGCCAGGTTGGCTGATCCGAAGCCTCCGTCGAAGCTGGCGACGTCGGTGTCGGTCTGTTTGAACTGGGCGTGCTCGCGGCTGGCGATGGTCAGGTCGCAGGTGGTGTGCAAACTGTGACCGCCTCCCACCGCCCACCCGGGAACGACGCAGATCACGGGTTTGGGCATGAACCGGATGAGGCGTTGCACCTCGAGGATGTGAAGCCGTCCGGCCCGACCGGGTTGAATCGAGTCTGCCGTCTCGTCGTCGGCGTACTTGTAGCCGTCCTTGCCCCGGATGCGTTGGTCGCCACCAGAGCAGAAGGCCCAGCCTCCGTCCCTCGACGACGGTCCGTTGCCGGTGAGCAGCACGCAACCGATGTCGGTCGACTGGCGGGCATGATCGAGAGCGGCGTAGAGCTCGTCCACGGTGTGGGGGCGGAAGGCGTTGCGGATGTCGGGCCGATGGAAGGCAATGCGGACACAGGCGACGTCCTTGGCCCGATGGTAGGTGATGTCGGTGAAGGAATGGCCGGGGACGTCGTCCCAGTCGGCAGGGTTGAAGATCTCGGACACCTGTGTCGTCATGGTCGGCAAGACTAACGGGGGTCATGGCCGACACCGAAAGTGCCGCAGATGCTGCGATCCTGAACAGATGCCGAGCTACGTGACCCGCACCGATCGGTTCCTGGCCGGGGACTATCCGATGGTATGTGTCCAAACCGGACGACCCGCGGCCCGCACGGTGGAGCTCGAGGCACGGCGCACCTCATCGTGGCCGTGGTTCCTGATGCCGGTCAGCGTCCTGTGGTTCCTGGTGGCGAGGTGGGTCGGTGACAGCGACCGACCGGTCGGTCGCCTGCCCTTCGCCGAAGAGGTGTCACCGAACCTGACGATCACCTACGACCGTTTGATCGGCATCGTCATCCGGGGAGCACATCCCGATTTCGTCGAGGCCTGCCGGATCTCTCAAGGTCGCTGATCGATCGCGTCGGCCACCTCCTGGTTGCAGCGGGCGCGGAGCGCGACGTTGCGGGCCCGTTCG
>CALACD010000429.1 GCA_937890445.1 uncultured Acidimicrobiia bacterium
CACCCACAGGCTCTACACGAACTGGGGACATGCAGCAGCTGTTGGAGACACCGTCGCCTGGCTCGATGCGTCGCAGATCCCCTATCGCGACATCTGCTTCCTGGGAGCCAAGCCCGAGGTCGAAGCCGACGTCTATGTCGATGACGCTCCCCACAACATCCTGGCGCTGCGAGCAGCCGGCAACGATGTCGTCGTCTTCGATCAGCCCTACAACACCGATCTCGAGGGACCGCGCGCCTCGAACTGGGTGGAACTCGAGGATCTGGTCATGGCACGAGCGGCTCGCCACGACACGGTGCAACCACAGCTACCCGGCATCGACGCCGGCGCAGATCGACTGGTGCGACGCAGGCAGCGTCGCGATTGAACCGTCGCGATCGATCACCAGCCGAGATCGATCACCAGCCGAGGTCGATCGGCAGGCGAGAAGGCTCACAGACCCAAAGGTTCAGGAGACAGCTTCCGGCTGTGCCGTCTCGCCGAGGCGAGACAACGTCTCGTTCCACCAGGCGCCCTCGACCACCGTCTTTCCGGGGATGTTGGCCAGGAGTTCGTCGACGAGCGAGACGAACGCGGACTGGCCACCAGCAGCCAAGCGCAGATCGAGCAGGTGGTCGAGAACCCGACCACGATCGATCAGCTGTCCGTCGGCAGTGTTCTGGAGTTCTTCGATCATGTTGGCGATCACGTGCTCCATGGTGGCAGCTATCGGACCCAAAAGGGGCACCGGTTGAGGAGAAGATTCACACACATGGCTCGCTGGCCAGGCGCCGAACCTGATTCCGGCCGGCTGGGCGGGCCCGATTCGGTCGGTTCCGCCCAACGAAAACGCCAGTGTTCAAGAGGGTTCTCGGCGTCGGGGTCGACATCGAAGGCCACAGAGCTCGCCCCGTCGACCGACCGAGGACGCCCGTGCGGGGGGACGGAGAGTTTTCCGAACTGTCACACGAACGGGCCGATCAACGGGCGTCGGCGCGCTCGAGCACTCCTTCGAGAACCGGACGGAGGTACTCGAGGAACCGACTCGGGTTCTCGCTCATGGGGAAATGACCGACGTCTTCCATCAACTGCCAGGTCGAGCCGGCGATCGCTTCGTGTGCCTCCCGCCCGGCGTCGGGGGTTGCGCTCCAGTCGTAGGCTCCGCTGAGCAGGTGCACCTCGACCTGAGAGGTGTCGATCTCGGCCGCCTCGGCACGCAAGTCGTGATCCTCGACATAGAAGTAGATGTCGCCCAGGAACGCGGGTGGCCAGCCCTGGGCATACACGAAAGCGGTCTCCTTCTTGAACGCCTCCGGCGACTGCGGCGCCACGAGCCCTTCCATCAGGGTCGCCTTGTAGCCCGAATCGACCCTCGGATGCCACAGATTCTGCATCGCCGCCAACTTGCCTTCCACCTTGAGCGCCGGCTCGACACCGATCACCGCTCGGAACCGGTCCGGATGATGACGAGCCAGATCGAGCGCCAGCAATCCTCCGATCGAACAGCCGATGAACAGCGGGTCCACCAGCGCCATCGCGTCGGCCACGGCGAGCGGTACCGCCATCAGTCGCTCGGTCGTGAGCTGATAGGTCTCGCTCCACCACTCTCGACTTGACGGTGGCAGTGATTTGCCGTGGAACGGGAGGTCGTAGGCAATGAGCTGGAAACGCTCGGTCAACCACCGATCCTCGAACAGATGCCGCCACTGCGACCCGTGGGCGCCTGCAGTGTGTTGCAGGAGCACGGGAATCCCGTGTCCGGCCGTCTCGACGTACAGCCGGTGCGGATGTCCGTCGAGATCGACGGCAAGATATCGGCCGATCGGTGTATCGAAGGTCGGGCCGTCGCCGAGCGGTCGAGGGCCCTCGCTGGGCGATCGGCCATGGGCATCACGGCGCAGCAACTCGACGACACGAACGATGGCCCCGTAGTGCTGCCAGAAGGTCTCCTCGTTGCCCTCGATACGGAGACCCCGGTAGCGGGCCGAAGCCAAGTCGCTGCACTGTGGCGGCGGGACGGCCGCCAGCAACGCGTCCCACACCTCGGTCGGAGCCCGCAAGACGACGGCGCCTGCCCGATCGGGGTCGGGCTCGGGGTCGGCCACCGGGGTGACACGACCGTCCTCGATCACCAGGGTCAGGCCGTCATCGACATCGAGCGACAGCGACCCGGTCCAACACCGGGCAGCCATTGCGAACACACCATCGTCGTTGCACTGCTGGGCCAACTGTTTCGCATCCATGGTCGAACGGTACTTCAGTCGGTGACGGCACTCAGTCGGTGACGGCACTCAGTGTGTGACGACCACCGTCGTTCCGATGTCGGCCCAGGCGTAGAGCGCTTCCGCCATCGAGTCGGCCTGACGAACACACCCCGATGATCGGTACGTGCCCAGTTGGGCCTCGGTCTGCATCGGCCGACCGTCGCCGTAGCGGGGAATCGAATGGAAACCGATGGCCAGATTCCGGCCCCGGGTGAAACGAACCATGTGACGCATGGTGATGCCGTCGTGTCCGGCCCATGCCACCGGCGACTTCGAGAAGACCTGATAGGTACCGGGGGCAGGCGTGTTGCGTCTGCCCGAGACCAGGTAGCTCTGTACGACCCGTTCCCGTTCGTCGACCCACCAGACCCGCTGTTGAGTCCCGGAATACACGACGCGTCGTCCTGCACCAGAGCCGGCAGGAAGCGCCGGAAACGCTGGCAACGGAGGCTCGATCACCGGGGGAGCTTCCGGAGGTGCGGTGCCGGTCCGGACAACGTATTCCGGGGACTCGGAGAACCCGACCAGCATCGCTGAGCGGCCCAGACCGCCAGCGAGACGCCCCAGCCAGTAGGCGCCCCCCTCGGGGTCGGGACCACGACCCAGCACGTTGCCGTACAGCAACTCGACGAATCCGGGATCGTCGACGGCACCGTAGGTGACGACCCATTCGTCGGCTGCCATGAAGGCCTGTGCCATGTGGGTCAGCGTCATGCCGCCCACGTAGCGTTCGACCCAGTAACGGAGTCCCGCGTCATCGGGTGCCCGGTCGAAAACTGCGCCATAGAGACGCACCACCGAGTCTCGGACACCTGGACGGACCTCGGTATCGGGAACGTCGGCCATTGGATGCTCGGCCGCTTCCTGATTGCCGGGCTGCTGGGCCCCGACCGCCGGGGCCAACAAACCGAGCACGAACAACAAGGATGTCCCGACCACCAGCATCGAGACGAACCCCGAACGTCGACCCTTCGAGCCTGTGCCGTTCGAGCCTGTGCCCGTCAGCTGCCTTCGGGGAGCGCCCGTCGAACCCTGTTCCACTGGTCAATCATGCCACTGATCCCGAGCCGACGGACCAACCCCAGCAGGACATCACCAGGACGTCACTTCCGGGCGATGCCGAAGTCGTGGCTGGGTACACCGATTGCCGTGGCGAGCCACCTACGATGCGCCGGTGGGCCGTTGCGAACCAACCCAATCGACGCGACGCGGATCCGCACACGTCTCCTCCCCCAGCCGACGACTCGTTCCGGGGGTGACGCCCTCGAAGTGTTCGCTGGCCCTGTCCGCGACGCTGCTCGTCCTCGGTTTGCTCTTCACCATGGTTGTTCCGGTCGGTCCGGGATCCACCCAGCCGGCAGCCGCGCAAACGGGTACCGCGCAACCGGGTACCGAGTCCGCCAATGCTCGATGGCTGACCGATCTCTACCGGGAGGTCCTCGGTCGCGAGGCCGACGACGGGGGTCTCGACCATTGGCTCGGCCGCCTCGCCGGTGGCGGCGCCGAGAGCCGTGAGCGGGTGGTGCGCACCCTCATGTTCAGCCCCGAGGGCTCTCGGATCGAGGTCCGTCGAGCCTACGCCGAACTCCTCGGTCGCTCGACCGACATCGGCGGCGAGAACTTCTGGACCGACTACCTCCGGAGCCGTCCCGTCACGATCCTTCGATCCAACCTCATCGCCAGCGACGAGTACTACGCCGGTGCCGGCGCGAACGACGCCTTCATCGAGAAGCTCTACCTCGAGGTGCTCGGCCGCTCGGTCGAAGCCGACGGCCTTCGCTACTGGTCGGCCCGCCTGACCGACGGGACACCCCGGTGGCAGCTGGTGCTGGCCGTCTACCTCAGTCCCGAGTCGCTCGGGCGACGGGCGGACGCCTACGCGCTCGAGATCCTCGATCGCACCCTCGACCGCAGCGAGCGTGCCACTGCGATCGCCATCATCCAGTCCGGGGGCGAACGTTCGTTGCGAGCCCACTTCCTGGCCTCCGATGAGGCCTTCTCGTCCTATCTGACCTCGGTCGGGCTGTCGCATCGGGGAGAGCAGCCGTGAGCGGCGTCTTCTCCCTGGCTGCTGCCTGCCTGGCCGCAGTGCTGACCTGGGCCGGCATCGCCAAGGCCCGGCGACCGGTCGAAACAACTCGCGAGTTCCGCCAACTCGGCCTCCCGGCACCGGCGATCCTGGCTCGCGTGGTTCCGATCGTCGAGTTGACTGTTGCCCTGGTGCTCGTGGTCGAGCCCGGGTGGGGCGGTGTCCTCGCCTTCGGACTGCTGGCGGGGTTCACTGCGCTGCTGGTCTCCATCATCCGATCCGGACGAGTGATCTCCTGTGGCTGCTTCGGTTCGACCAGCAACCAGCCCGTGACGTCGACCGAGGTGGCTCGGAACGTCGTGCTCCTGGTCCTGGCTGCTGGTGCAACGACCCTCAGTGCGCTGCACCGGCCTACCTTGCCCGATGTCGTGGCCTTCTCGATCGCCGTCTTGTTGGCTGCCCTCGCCATCGGTGTCCTGGCCTTCCATCGCCTGACCGGAACCCTGTGGCGAACAGAGCTGGCCGGAGAGCTGCATCGATCGGGCAACCGCGACGGGACGGCGGCATGAGCGGTGGCATCTGGATCGCTTCGTACGTTCTGCTGTGGGTCGCCGTCGTCGTGCTCGGCCTCACGGTCATCGCGCTGCTCCGTCAGGTCGGGGTACTCCACACCCGGGTTGCCCCCATGGGTGTCCACTTCGCCGGGGAAGGGCCCGACCTGGACAGTTCGGCCCCCCACGCCGACCGTTTCGGCTACGAGCGTCGTGATCTGACGTTGTTGGCGTTCACGTCACCCACCTGCGAACTGTGCGCCTCGTTGGTCCCCGGCCTTCGGAAGATCGAACAGTCCTACGACGAGCTCCAGTTGCAGACCGTGTCGTCGGCTGATGACAGCGCAGTGTTCGCCGCGTTCAAGGTGAGATCCACGCCGTATCTCGTTGCCATCGACCGCGCCGGCATCGTGCGGTCCCGAGGGGTCGCCAACACACTCGACCAAGCCGAGGAAATGCTGGCCGAAGTGCTGGCCAGCGGAACGACATCACCAACGCCGCCCGGCCGGCGACGGGGAGCAACGGATTCATGAACACGTCACCCAAAGATCTCGACTCGGTCGTCGAACGGGTTTCTCGCTGGACGGCGAGCCGTACGACACGACGATCGTTCCTTCACCGCTTCGGCCAGTTCGCGGTCATGGTCGCGGCCGGACCGACGATCGCCGGCCTCCTCCTCCGACGGGCCGAAGCACGAGTTTGCGGCCAGTCGGGAGTGACCCCGAAGTGTGCAACCTTCGACTGCAACGGGCCAGACGACGTCTGGGGTTGGTGCTGGTACGCGAACGACGGCTGTTGCCGCAACGACGGGCTCAAGAAGATCTGCGATTGTTGTACCGTCGACTACCCGAACGTTCACGGCTACTGCCCGAGCGGAACGAACGTGCGATGCATCGTCGAGAGCTGCGGCACCGACCCCCGGGTCCTCTCGGTCAGCCTCACACCCCTGACCTGGGCCGCCGGTGGCTACACGGCTGCTGCGGTGGAGGTCGCTCACCGATCGGCATCCCGCGTCGTGTTGGCCCCCGAATCGGATCGATGGGCTCAATACGTGGCGGCCCCGTTGGCCGGAACACTCGGGGTACCCCTGCTGACCATCGGCTCGGCCGGTCCGCTCCCTGGCGACCTCGCGCTCCTGGCTCGGCTCGGGGTCTCCAAAGTGCTGGCCGTCGGCGCCGTCGACGGCACTGCGGCCGCCACCTATGCCCGAGCCGGCATCGAGTTCCAGTCGGTGTCCTCGGCCGGAGATCTGTCGACCCTCTGTCTCGACGTCGCGGCCGCCATCGAGTCGGTCAATGACATCAACCGCACCGTCACCATCGCCACCACCGGCCTCTCGGCCGCCGCCGCTCCGATCGCAGCAGCCATGGCGGCGCTCAACGGCTTCCCGCTGATCATCGGCACGGCGACGGCCGCCCTGATCGGCAAACCGACGCTCTACATCGGACCCGAGCCAGCCAATGCCGGCGTCCCGGCCGAACGGACCACCGCGACCAACCTGGTCGACCTCTCCATGGAGCTCGCCACGCTCTCCTCGAGCGCCCCGTTCGTCGATGCCTCCCGGATCGCGCTGGCGCCCGACGGCTCGGCCGACATCATCGACCTGGTGAATCTGGGCGCTCCGATCGTCCTTCATCCTCTGAACCGTCTGGGAGCGGCCGAGCAGTGGCTGCAGACGCATGTCGTTCAGCACGGAGAACTCGACGAGGTCTTCTTCACCCGGGGACCGGGCGAGCTGACGACCGACGAGTACTGGCGCCTCCAGAGCGCAGTGAACGGTTTCCGTGTCGATCAGCTGATGGGCGGGTCGGGCGAAGGGCTACCCGTCATCCGCCAACCTCTGGCCGAACGTCCCATCGGCAAGGCGCGAACCGATGGGGCGCTGCCCGTCGGGGCCGGAGCGCCCAGCTATTGGACCGAACTCGGACAGACCCTTCGCCAGTGACCGCCGAGCTCATCCTCCTGCTCGGCGTCGCCTGCCTGGCCGCGGTGCACACCCTGTGGTCCCCGTGAGGACTGTCGGTCGCCGAGACCGTGGTGCCCTCGGTCCGAGGGCGAGAACGCATTCGCGTCATGGCGGCCCTCGTGGGCAGTGCCGTGGTCACCGGCGCCCTCGCCGGCTTCGGCGCCGGTGTGACCGGGCGCGTGGTGAATCTCGGGCCCGGGCCCCTCGATGCCGGCTCTGCCCTGGTCGTGCTGCTCGTGTCCGGCGTCGCAGCCGAGGGGAGCTGGACCCTCTTCGGCCGACCGCGACCGTGGTCGATCGGTCGTCAGGTGCCTCGCGAATGGAGCTCGATCTTCTCCCCGGTGACCACGGCCATCCTCTACGGTGCCCGACTGGGCGTCGGACCCCTGACGCAGCTCTCGACCTGGATGTGGTGGATTGCGCTGGGGGGCGGGGCGTTGCTCGGCGTCGGACCGAGTGTGCTGATCGGGACGGTCTTCGCCCTGATTCGACTGTTGGTCACCATTGCGGTGTCGCTCTGGGCCGAAGGCCCGCGGCATCAGCAACGCTTCGCCCGCCTGCAACGGGCACAACGGCCCGGTTGGCGCCTGTTGCTCGGCATCGCGCTGGTCGGCGGCTTCGTCATCAGCGGCTGCTCCCCCGATCGGCCCGAGCTCGACACCTCGGGGCCCATGCTCAGCCCTCGTCCGGACGACCGCAACGACCAGGAGGGCACGCCGGTGACGGAACCCGCCCCGACCCGCATCACGACCACGACCGACTCCGAGCCGGCTACGATGCCGACCCCGACCGAGCCGCCGACCGAGTCGGTCCCGACCCCGACCGAGCCGCCGACCGAGTCGGTCCCGACCACCGAGTCGGTCCCAGCCGCCGACCGGGGACTCGATGCCGCCCTCCTCGATGCGATTCCTGCCTTCACCCGCATCGTCGACCCGGCGATCGATCGGCCACTCGACCTGGTGGCCGCCGCCGCCATCCAGCCCGACCCGACCGAAGAGCAGCCCCTCCTGGAGACCCGGGGCTTTCGACAGGGCTGGACCCGGGCCTTCCGTAGCGACCCGAGTGATGTCGGTCTGAGTGATGTCGTGGTGGCAACGGTGTACGAATTCGAGGGCCCGACCGAGGCCGCCTTCTACCTGGAGGACGGGCTCATCACCATCGGTGGCTACGGAGGCCGCTTCTTCGACGTGCCCACGATCGAGGGGGCCCGGGGCTTCGTCCAGGAGTTCGAAGCCGACGGATCACCCGTGGTCTCCATCGGGGTGACCTTCGTGCGCGAGGCCCGCTGGTACCTGCTCTATCTCGTGGGCGATCCGGCCACCGCAAACCCCGAGATCGTCACCGCCGCCGCGCTCCGACAAGCCGAACGGGTCAGTACCGGCGGTTGATGCCAAGATGGAACGATGATCGATCGTCCCTGGGGCTTCCGTACCCGAGCCCTCCATGCCGGTGCTCGTCCCGATCCGACGACCGGTGCCCGCGCTGTCCCCATCTACCAGTCGACCAGCTTCGTGTTCGAGGACACCGCCGATGCCGCCGACCTCTTCGCCCTGCAGAAGTACGGCACCATCTACACCCGCCTCTCCAATCCGACCACGGCGGCGTTCGAGGAACGGATGGCGAGCCTCGAGGGTGCCATCGGCGCAGTCGCCGCCGCCAGTGGTCAGGCTGCGGAGTTCCTGGCCTTGAGCACGCTGGTCGGCTCCGGAGATCACATCGTCGCCGCCGCCAGCATCTACGGAGGCACCTACACCTTGTTGGCGACGACGCTCGGACGCTTCGGTGTCGAGACCAGCTTCGTCGACAACTCCGCCCCCGAAGCGTTCGCTGCCGCCATTCGTCCCCAGACCAAGGCGCTGTACACCGAGATCATCGGGAACCCGACCGGAGCCGTCGCCGATCTCGAGGCGCTGGCCGACGTGGCCCGAGCCCACGACCTGCCGCTGATCGTCGACGCCACCTTTGCCACCCCGTACCTGTGCCGGCCGATGGAGTTCGGTGCCGACATCGTGCTCCACAGCGCAACCAAGTTCATCGGAGGACACGGCACCAGCATCGGCGGCGTGGTCAGCGAAGCCGGCCGCTTCGACTGGGCGTCGGGACGATTCCCTCGCTTCACCGAACCGGTGCCGACGTACAACAACCTCGAGTGGTACGGAAACTTCGGTGAGTACGCCTACTGCACGGCGCTTCGAGCCGAGCAATTGCGAGATGTCGGAGCCTCCATCTCGCCCTTCAACGCATTCCTGCTCCTTCAGGGAATCGAGACACTGCCCCAACGGATGGACGCCCACGTGGCCAATGCTCGGGCCGTTTCGGCCTGGTTGGCCGAGGACCCCCGCGTGAGTTGGGTCGCCCACGCCGATCTGCCCGATTCGCCCTACCGCGACCTCGCGGCCAAGTACCTGCCCCTGGGCGCAGGTGCCATCTTCACCTTCGGTGTCGTCGGAGGTCGGGCTGCGGGCCAGCGATTCATCGAGAATCTCGAACTGGTGAGCCACCTCGCCAATGTCGGCGACGCCCGCACGCTGGTGATCCATCCGGCATCGACCACCCACCAACAGATGAGCGACGAGCAGTTGCAGACCGCCGGGGTCGGCCCGGACATGGTGCGACTCTCCGTCGGACTCGAGGATCTCGACGACATTCTCTGGGACCTCGATCAAGCGCTCGGCAAGGCACAGGAGGCCAACTGATGAGCTCATGGACACCCCCTTCGGCCCGCGATCGCAAGAGCATCCTCGACCGAACCCGCACCATCGCCGTCGTCGGGGCCTCCTCGAACGCGGCGCGGGCGTCGAATTTCGTGATGACCTATCTGCACTCGTCGGTCTGTGACTACGACCTCTATCCGGTCAATCCTCGCGAGACGGAGATCAACGGCATCCCCTGCTATCCCAGCCTGCACGATCTCCCCGTCGTTCCCGACATGGTCGACGTGTTCCGCCGGGCCGAGGATTGCCCCGACATCGCCCGCCAAGCGGTCGAGATCGGCGCCTCGACCCTCTGGCTCCAACTCGGCATCGTCAGCGACGAAGCAGCCGAGGTCGCTCTGGAGGCCGGACTCGACGTGGTGATGGACCGGTGCACCAAGATCGAACACGCCCGCTTCGCCGGTGGGCTGCATCTGGCCGGTTTCGATACCGGCGTCATCTCCAGCAAGCGCCATTAACCTGGACCTATGCGTTTTCTCGGCCCTCGTCGTTCTGCAGCCCTGGTGTCACTCTCGCTGCTCGCCGGTGCCTGCTCCAGCAGTGTCGATCTCGAGGATCTGGGCACGACCCTGCAGGACACTGCCGGTCTCACCGAAGAACAGGCCCAATGTGTGGTCGACGAGATCGAGGCTTCGGCCTCGTACACGGCGGACGAGATCAATGACCTGGCCGACGGTGTCGTCAACGACCTCAACCCGCCCGACCTGACCGAGACCGAGACCGAGGCGGCCCGTCAGGAACTGCTCGACGCCTTCAACTCCGATGTTGCCAACAGCGTCATCAGCTGTGGAGCCGGCGCAGCCGAATAGCGGCACGAACTCGTCGCACGGAGACGGGTAGTTCTCCGCTATCGGAGCAGCGCTGTCGCCAATACGATGATCCGTTGTCTGGAGCACCATCCCCTCGGATGGTCGGCGTGGAGCGCGGCGTGAGCAAGTCGAAAGTCGACACGGTGGCCGAGCACGTGCGGCGGCGCGTGCTGGACGAGCTCGATGAGGCGGCCCTCAGCCTCAGCCTGGTCGATCTCGACCCGGTCCGTTCGGTCCACGAGACGCGCCTGCACATCACGACGGTGCGAGCAGCCCTGCGCCTGCTGAAACAAGCCGATGTCGACCGCTTCCGACGGGAGGATCTCGTTCTGGCCGAGGCCGCTCGACGACTGGGGCCGATTCGTGACCGGCACGTGGCCCAACATCTGGTCACCCGACAAGGCCGATGGCCCGGCGACCTGGTCCCACCCCCGCTCGCGCCTTCGGTTCGAGCTCGGGTCAGCGAGACCGGCATGGCCATCCTCGGTTCCCGAAACCGGGCGACCCGGTGGGATCTCGGCATGCTCGGATCGGCAGACGTCGCAAGGGAGTTGGATCGCAGCTACCGGCAATCTCGACGGCGGTGGTCGAGGAGCATCGATCGACTCGAGACCGACGATCTGCACCAGTGCCGCACATCGGTCAGACGATTGACCTCCCAAGTCGTACTCCTCTCCGATTCCCTGGCAGCATCGAAGAGAATCGCCGATCTGCGTGTCTTGGACGAGAGGCTCGGCCAGCTTCAGGATCTGTCGCTGGTGCCCGATCACGACCGCCACGAGCAGAGCGAGTTGGAATCCCAGATCCTCGATCTCGGCACCGCCGTCTTCGCCCTCTCCCCGAAACAGCAGCGGTCCTGGATCAACGCCGAACTGGGAGCTCGGGGCAACGCATCCAAGTGACGGCGAACCGGTGTCCGACACCGGCCGCCTCGCCGGCCGGACGGGCCGACCACCCTGAATTCGGCCGAGAAGCTCATGGACGGTCGCGCTAGGCCGATGGACCTAGGTGACTGTCGATGAACAACGCCACGATTCGGACGACCACACGACCGACTCCGGCTGTTCCCCAGGTCTGCTGGGGGAATCCGTCTACGCCGTCGACGGCGAGACCGAAGTCGATCGGGACTTCCGGCAAGCGGCGGCCCTCGCCATGTTCGATGCCAAGCTCAAGTCCATGGTCACACAGGAGAACGAGATCCTGGGTCGAAAGAACATGTGGCTGGCCCATCACTGGCCCGCCGACTACCACCAACGTTGCGTTCGACTGGGCTCGCGCCACGTCTGCCGCCGCTGCGCCGCCCTCTATCCGCTCGGCTTCCTGATCGCCGTGCTCGCAGCCAGCGGCCTCACCATCTGGCCCGAGAGCGCCGACCCGGCCGCCATCTGGATCTTGTCCCTTCCGGCCACCATTGCCTACTGCGGTGAAGCCATGGGCTTCTTCGGCTACAACCCGAAGATGCAGGTTGCGACCACTCTGATCGCGGCGTTGGCCTTCGGCCGCGCCCTCGGCTACGAGTTCGTCGAACGCTGGAGCCCGGAATTCTGGGGACCGATCGCCGTGTTCGGCGGCATCTGGTTCGCCGCCACCATGATCGGGGTCACCCGCAGGCGATTCCGACCTCCCGCTCGGACCGAGCTCGTCTGAACGATCCGGGTGCCCCGGTTCAGTAGTCGATGCCTTTCTTGGCAACGATCTTGCGCTCGAAGGCGTGCTTGACCTGACGCATCTCGGTGACGGTGTCGGCAACCTCGATGATCTCGGACTTCATGTCCCGACCGGTCAGGATGACACTGGTGCGTTCGGGCCGCTCCACCAGGGCAGCCACCACCGGCGGCGTCTCGATCCATTCCCACGTCAGGGCATAGCTGATCTCGTCCAACACCACGAGACGATAGTCCCCGCTGCCGATCAGCTCCGCGGCCTTGGCCCACGCCCCCTGGGCCAGGGCCTTGGATTCGTCCAGGTCGTCACTGTTCCAGGTGAATCCGTCACCGGCTGCGAACCAGTCGACGCCGAGTTTGCGCAGGACCTTCTCCTCACCGGTATTCCAGTCACCGCTCTTGAGGAACTGGACGACGGCGACCGGCCAATCCAGGGCCAGACCGCGCAGCACGGTTCCGAACGCGGCAGTCGATTTGCCTTTGCCGTCGCCGGTGTTGACCAGCACCAACGACGATGCGGTCTTCATGCCACCCTGGGCAATGGGGTCCTCCAAGGGAATCTCATTCGACATGTCAGGTCCTTCGGTGCAGTAGTCGATCGGTTGATTGGTTGGTCGGCGTCTCGGCCGATGGTCGGTCGCGAGGCTTCGGGGTACTGCGGTCGGGCACGACGACAAGGCTGCCATCGGATGCGGTGAACAACGAGACACCGGCACCATAGGTGGTGGACAGCAGTGATTCCGTCAGCACGTCCGACGGCAGACCGCTGGCCCGAACCCTTTCCTCGCCGAGCAACACCAGTGCATCACAGAAGCGACCGGCCGCGGTCAGGTCGTGCATTGCCGACATCACGGTCAGGGCCCGTTCCCGGCGCAGTTCGTCGATGAGTTCGAGGACGGCGACCTGATGGCCGAGGTCGAGCGCGCTGGTCGGCTCGTCCAGGAGCAGGACCGGCGTCTCCTGTGTCAGGGCTCGGGCCAGCGCGACCCGCTGGGCCTCGCCCCCTGACAACTCCGTGACCGGACGGGACGCCAATGTCGACAGTTCCAGCCGGTCGATGGCAGCGGCCGCGGCCGATCGATCCGAACCGCTCTCGGAGGACGCCCATGACAGATGAGCGCTGCGGCCGAGGAGCACGTACTCGGCCACCGTCATCCCGACCGGGAAGACCGGCGACTGGGGTAGGTAGGCCACCGTACGGGATCGCGCCGATCCCTTCCGCTGCTCACCATCGAAAGCCACGACCCCCGAGGTGGTGACCAACCCCACCACGGCTTTGAGCAATGACGACTTGCCCGCTCCGTTCGGTCCGATCA